>DASPXY010000769.1:0-5981 GCA_035637055.1 Gemmataceae bacterium
CAACGAGCGGCGGGGTTTATCCCCGCCGTCTGCACGGAGGAGTTCATGCAACGTCGTCTTCGCTTCCTGCTCGCGCTCCTGTTGCCGTCTCTCGCGATCCTGCCGGCGAGCGCGCAGACGCCGAAATCGGCCGAGGCGGTGGCCGCCACCGTGGAGACGACACTCAGCACGGGGTCGGGGCAGATCCGTCAGTTCGCCTTCGACGGCGATCCCAACACCTACTTCGCCTCAACGCAGAACGCCGGCAGCAAGGACCATTTCACGCTCCTCTTCGACAGGGCGGTGACCGTCAAGTCCATCGCCGTGACGACTGGCCGGCCCAAGGGCGGCGACCCGCTCGACGCGGGGATTCTCGAAGTGTCCGCCGACGGCAAGCAGTTCACGGAACTGGCCAAGTTCGCCGACGGCGTCGCCCGCGCCAAGCCCGATGGCCGGCAGATTCGCGCCGTGCGCATCAAGCCGTCGGCTGACCTGAAACATCCATTAGCGATCCGCGAATTCGTCATTGACTCCACGCCGCCGGTCGCGCTCTTTCGCTATCCGGTCGAGTTCGTCGTGAACGTCGAGGATGCTCCCGAGATGCGCGAATGGGCTGAGAAGGTCGCTCGTCTCTGTGAACGGTGGTATCCGCGCATCAACGATGAGTTGCCAAGCGAGGGCTTCAAGCCGCCGACGGTGGTGACGATGTCGCTGAAGACGAGCTACAAGGGGGTGGCCGCCGCGGGCGGCGGGCGCATCACCGGGTCGGTGGCGTACTTCAAGAAACGCCCCGACGACGTCGGCGCGATGATCCACGAAACGGTCCACATCGTGCAGCGCTACCGGACGCGCAACAACCCCGGCTGGCTGGTGGAAGGGATCGCCGATTACATCCGCTTTTTCAAGTACGAGCCGGGTAAACTGAAGCCGCTCACGCCGGAGCGGGCACGATACGATGGCAGTTATCGCGTCAGCGCCGCGTTTCTCGGATACCTTACCGAGAAGTATGACAAGGAGATCGTGCGCAAGCTCAACAAGGCGATGCGCGAGGGGGAGTACAAGGAGGATCTTTTCAAGGTGCTGACGAAGAAGACGCTCAAGGAACTCGGCGAAGAGTGGCGGGCGTCGCTGCGCCGCGCTGCCGCCAGCGCTGAGAAGCTCAAGGAGCGAGTATTGCGGAGCGAGGCGCGAGGATTGAGGATCGAAGATCGAGGATTGAGAATCGAGGATCGCGCTCGCTTTCAATTCTCGATCTTCGATCCTCGATCCTCGATCTGCGGAGTAGACATTCCCTTGTCGCCCGGAGAAACAGGTTCATGCGACGACGACTTTTCGGATCCGCGTGTATCGTGTTAGCGCTGGCCCTGCTCGGCCCCGCTCGTGGGCAGCAGGCCGGCGAAAAGCAGCAGGCCTCCATTCGCGTCTTGCTGCCGGAGAGCGATGCCCGGCTCAAGATCGATGGCAGCCCGACGAAGCAGACCGGCACGAGCCGGCTGTTCGTCACGCCGCCGCTGGCGCCAGGCGTTTCCTTCACCTACACGCTGACCGCGACCTGGGATCCGAACAACTACACCAAGGTGATTCGCACGCGCCGGGTTACCGTGACGGCTGGTGCGGACATCGAGGTGGATTTGCGCAATGCCGATCCGAAAAATCCCGATAGCTTCGTGATCCGCTTCGTCCCGACGCCGGACGAGGTCGTCGAGGCGATGTGCAAGATCGCGAAGGTTGGCAAGGAGGACGTGGTGTATGACCTTGGCTGCGGCGATGGCCGCATCGTCATCACGGCGGTCAAGAAGTTCGGGGCGACGCGCGGCGTCGGCGTGGACCTCAACCCCGAGCGCGTCAAGGACTCGAACGCGAACGCCAAGAAGGAAATGGTGACCGACAAGGTCCAGTTCCGCCAGGGCGACGTGCTCAACATCAAAGATCTGGGCGATGCCAGCGTGGTCATGCTGTACATGGGCGAGGACGTGAACCTGCGGCTGATGCCGATTCTGAAGAAGACGCTCAAGCCGGGCTCAAGGGTCGTTTCGCACGACTTCCCAATGGGCGACTGGAAACCCGATCAGAAGATTCAGGTCACCGACGAGGACGGCGAAGAACACGACGTTTACCTGTGGACGATCGGCCGCAAGGAATAGGGAGACCGGACCGCCTTCCTGCTCCCCTCGCCCCTTGCGGGAGAGGGGTTGGGGTGAGGGGTGGGAAGCCCACGGGCCGCTGCCCGTGGGCTTGAGCTATCATCCCCCTCACCCCCAACCCCTCTCCCGCAAGGGCGAGGGGAGAAAGACATCTGTCGGGGCCTCAAATCCTCGTCAGCACCTCGACGAATCTGTCGTGGTTGTGGGCAGTGATAATCCACGTCCCCGAGCCGGGGGCCAATCGCGCTCCCCACTCCCCGCGCTCCCGGTAGAGTTCGACCTCCGCCCAGAAAGTCTCTCCGGCAGGACTCAGAGCCTCAGGGTGCGGTTCGCGGGTTCCCTCTTACGCTTGCCCACGGCGGCGATTATAGTGAAGACGTTGTCCGGCAGGCTGTGCTGCGTATCCCGGCCGCCGGACGCGGTGAGGCTCCCTTCGCGAAGAGGTTCGCATGCATCATCCTCTGGTATTGCCCCTGCGCGGCCTTCTCCTGGCGAGCGCCCTCGGTGCCCTTGCCCTCGTGTGCAGTTCGTTCGGGCTGAGCCAGCAGCCGCCCGCCGGCAAGGCCCCGCCCCCGGACAGCGCCGCCCAGACCCGGGCAGAGAAAGTTGTAAAAAAGATCTTCAAAGAGGATTACGCCCGCGCCGCGAGCAGCGCTGCCGCCGGCAAGGAGTTGGCCCTGATGCTGATCCAGCAGGCCGCCGCGACCACCGACAGCCCGGCCCTGCGTTTCGTGGCCCTGCGCGAGGCGCGCGACCTGGCGATCCTCGCCGGCGATACAGCCCTCGCGTTCCAGGCGGTCGCCGAACTCGCGAAGGACTTCAGCGTCAACGTCCTCGCCCTGAAGACCGAGGCCCTGACGCGGGCCAGCCAGAAGGCGACGGCCCCCGAGACACACCTGGCCGTCGCCGAGACCGCGCTGGCCCTGCTCGACGAGGCGGTGCTCACGGCGAACTACGAGGCTGCGGCCCGCCTCGCCGAGGTCGCCGAGGCCGGAGCCGCCAAGGCACGCAGCCTGGCGCTGGCAGCCCGCGTGGAGAAGCGCGCTGCGGAACTGAAGGCGCTGCGTGCGCTGGTCGATGGCCTCGATGCCGCCACCGAGAAGTTGCGCACTCAGCCCAAGGATCCGCAGGCGAACTTCGTCGTCGGCCGCTATCAATGTCTGGTCAAGGGCGACTGGGAGAAGGGGCTGCCGCTGTTGGCACGCGGTAGCGACGCGGGCTTGCGGAAGCTGGCCCAGCGCGACCTCGCCGGACCGCAGGACGCCGACGGGCGGCTGACCGTGGCCGACGGCTGGTGGGATCTGAGCGAGCGCCTCGACGGCCCACCCCGCAAACGCCTGGTGGAACGAGCCACTCACTGGTACAAGCTGGCAGCGCCGGACCTGCAAGGGGCGGCGAAGGCGCGGGTCGAGGAGCGCCTGACGAGCACCTCGGTTGGCCTGGTGCGCATCTTCACGGGGCACACACGCCCGGTCAACTCGGCGGCTCTGTCGCCGGACAATCGCCATGCCGTCTCCGGCGGCGACGACGATGATTTGCGTTTGTGGGACGTGGCGACCGGCAAAACGCTACGGCTGCTCAAGGGCCATACGAACATGGTCTGGAGCGTCACGTTCGCGCCCGACGGTAAGTCGATCCTCTCGGCAGGCGACGACCGCACGATTCGTCTGTGGCGGGTGGAAGACGGCAAGGAGATTCGCCAGTTCCTCGGCCACGGCGATAACGTCAATCGTGCGACCTTTTCGCCGGATGGGCGGCTGGTGCTGTCCGCCTCGGACGATCGTACCTTGCGCGTGTGGGACGTCATGACCGGCAAAGAACTGCGACGCTGCGAGGGGCATCAGAAAGGAGTATTCGGAGCGGCCTTCTCCCAGGATGGGAGCAAGATCGTTTCGGGGGCGCACGATCGGACGCTGGGGGTCTGGAACGCCGCGAACGGTCAAGAGATTCGGGCGATTGAAGGGCATGAAGGCTCGGTCGTGAGCGTCGCGGTGCTGGCGGACAGCAAGCAGGCGCTTTCGGGGAGCCTGGACAAGACAATGCGTCTCTGGAATATCCAGAATGGGACGGAACTGCGGCGGTTCACAGGCCACACGGGGGCCGTGCTCAGCGTGGCCGTCTCGCCGGATGGCAAGCGCCTCCTATCGAGCAGTCAGGACAAAACTATCCGCCTCTGGGACGTGGACACGGGCAAGGAACTGCATCGCTTCGAGGGGCATACCGGCGATGTGAACAGCGTAGTGTTTTCGGCCGATGGCCGCCTGTGCCTCAGCGCCAGCACCGACGAGACGGTGCGCTTGTGGCGGCTGCCGAGGTAAGGTGGCCGCAACCGGGAAATCATGTCGGAGTGTGACATGAATGATCTCTCAACTCCACGTTTCTGCGGCGCTTCGCTGCTGGGGCTCATTCTCCTCGTTACTGCGCTGGGGACGCGAGGCGATGCGGGCAAAATGCCTCCTCCCGACGCCGACGCCCAGGCCAAGGCGGCGGCCCTGATTCGCTCCGTCTTCCGCGCCGAGTACGAGAAGGCCCGCACCGATGCTGCTGCTCGCAAGGCGCTCGCGTCCATTTTGCTCACGGAAGCGAAGAAGACGAAAGACGAGCCTGTCCTGCGCTTCACTGCCCTGCGCCAGGCGTATGAACTGGCGACGCAGGCCGGCGACGTCGATACCGCTCTCGGCGCGCTTGCCGAACTGGCGCGCGAGTACGCCGTCGATGCCCTGCAGATGAAGGCCGACGCTCTCGTCGCTGCTTGCCGCGAGGCCGTCCCGGGCACGACGGGGCGGCCGCTGATCGAGAGCGTCCTGGCCGCAGCCGCACAGGCCACGGACGCCGAAAACCTCGCGATCGCCGATCGCCTCCTGGAGTCCGCCGGCGCCCTCGCCCGCAAGAGCGCTCAGCACGATCTCGTCGCTCGCGTCGCCAGTCAGGCGAAGCGCCTCGCCGTGTTGCGCCAGGAGATCGAGCGCATCGGCCCGGCGGTGGCGGCGCTGCGGAAAAACCCTACCGACCCGGCGGCCAACCTCACGCTTGGCAAGTATCGCTGTCTGGTTCAGGGGAAATGGCAGGAGGGACTGCCCCTGCTCGCCCGCACGTCGGACCCCGTCTGGAGCGCTCTGGCGAAGAAAGAACTGGCGAACCCCGCTTCCGCCGAGTCGCAGGTTGCCCTCGCCGATGCCTGGTGGGAGTTGGCGGCCAAGGAGTCCGGCGAGACCCGCGACCAGCTACGACAACGGGCCTACACCTGGTATCGCGAGGCGCTTCCCGATCTCGATGGGGCGACGCGGACGCGCGTGCGGCAGCGCATTGAAGAGGCCATCGACACGGTGCCGTATTTGATCGTCGGCGAGATCCGCCAGCTGACGGATGCGGAAATCCGGGCCAAGCCGGTCACCGCGGTTGCATTCGCGCCGGACGGTCGTTTCGTCTACTCGGGCGGCTGGGATCGAATGGTGCGCCGAATCGAGGTGCGCACGGGGCGCGAGGTCGGTCGCTTCGAGGGCCACACAGAAGAGGTCTGGGCCGTGGCCGTCTCGTCCGACGGGCGGCAGGTGCTCTCCGGCGGCAAGGACAACACGCTGCGGCGGTGGGACGCGGAGACCGGCAAGCAACTGCGGTTGCTGGAAGGCCACACCGATCAGGTGCGGGCAGTGGCGTTCGCGCCGGACGGGCAGTACGCTGTCTCCGGGAGCGAGGATCGAACAATGTGCTTGTGGGATCTGAAAAAGGGCATTTTGATCCATCGCTTCACGGGGCACACGCGATCGGTGGAGGGGGTGGCATTCTCGCCGGACGGCAAGCAGATCGTTTCCGGGAGTTGGGACCGAACGGTGCGCTTGTGGGACATGGCGAGCCGCA
>DASPXY010000770.1:0-5648 GCA_035637055.1 Gemmataceae bacterium
GCCCGCCGGTGTATCATCCGTGGCGTCGTCGGACCGGCGGGCTCACGCCGCGCCGCTCGCCGTTTTCTTAGTGCCTCTCAAGAAAGCGAGCGGCGGGGTTGACCCCCGCTGCCGGGGCGCCCGGTGGCTCGCCTGGTTTGAGGTGCTCTTATAGACCAGCGTCCCCCTCTCCCGCAAGACCAACGCGGGTGCGGGCGCGGGGGCGCGGGTTTGGAGGGGGCACCCCGATTGACATTCCCAGATAAAGACGGTAAGTCTCGTCCTCCGTGGCCCGCAAATCGCCCGGAGAGGGGCGCATAAGCCAAACGAGGTTAGCAAGAGAGGCTCGGAAAGATGGGCAAGTGGCTGAGCAACCCGCTGGACAACCCGCTGGTGTGGCGAACCAGCCGCTGGCTGTTCGACCTGACCCTCGGGCTCTACCGCCGGCGCTTCCGCCTGCTGCGCCGCTGGGGTGTCCTGGAAGGCGACCCCAGCGTGCTCGACATCGGCTGCGGCGTCGGCCCGTATGCCCGAGTCACGCGCGGCCCCTACCTGGGCATTGACCTCAACGAGCGCTACATCCGCTGCGCCGCCCGCCTCTACCGGGGCACCAACTGCCGGTTTCGCCGCGCCGACGTCACCACCCTGTCGCGCGAGCACAAGACTTACAACCTGGCCCTGCTGGTCGATTTCCTGCATCATCTGCCCGACAACGCCGCGGTGACCATCCTGCGCGAAGCCTGGCGGCTGGCGGACGGCCAGGTCATCTGCTTCGAGCCGGTTCGGCAGCAGACCAATGTGGTCGGGCGATGGCTCATCGCTCACGACCGCGGCGACTTCATGCGGCCGCTGGAAGAACTCCACGGTCTCTTCGAGCGCGCCGGCCTGCCGATCGGCGAGAGCCGCGAGCTTTACCTCGGCCTGCTCCGGACCCGCGCCATCCTCTGCCGCAAGGGCGCGGCTGCCCGGCTGCCTCGACGCACGCGCGTGCTCCAGGAGGCTGGTTGCTCGTAGTGGGAACGTGTCTTCGCGAAACAGAGTTTCGCTTCTGCGGAGGGCGCGAAACAGAGTTTCGGGGACAAGCGTTCCCAAACGGAGTTTGGGAACCAGAAGAGAACGGAGTTTGGGAACCCGAAGAGGCGCTTCGCCCGACTTGCGAGGTCACATCAGCTCCAGAATCTCCTTGAGCAAGCGGGGATTCAGCACCAGCAGCGCAGCGCCGAGACTCAGCACCATGCCCCAAACGCTCAACACCATCCCCCACTTGACCAGGCCAACCCGGCGGTGCATCCGCGGCTCCAACTCGGGATCGGCGCTGAGGCGCTGCAGGAACTCGACACGCAGGGCGATCGTCGAGTGTTGCCACGACGACAGCCAGCCGGGCTGATCGCGGCTGATCCCGTTCAGGAGCGCCACCTTCTCCAGGGCGCTGATGAACACTTCCACCGACGCGGTCCGGCAGCCGAACATGTCCGCCTGACGTTCGCACCGGCGCGACAAAAAGCCGAACACCACGAACATGTAGACGCCCAGCAACACCAGCAACGGCAGGACGCCGAGCACCTTGTACGAATCGATCCAGGCCATCAGCGTCGGCACGTTCGCGCGCAGGAAATTTTGCACCGATTCCTGGCCGACCAGTTTCGTCGCCGTCGTCCAGGCGCCGACGAGCAGAACCAGACTGGCCATCAGGAAGGCGAAGTAGAAGAGCATGTGGTGGTGCTTGATGTGCCCGATCTCGTGGCCGAACACCGCCTCTACCTCATCCTCGGTCATCTCCAGGATGAGCCGGTCGGTCAGCACGACGTAGCGTAGCCAGCGCAGCGGGCCGGTGACCATCGCGTTGGCGGTGGTGTTGCGCGTGTCCCAGACGAGAATGTCGGTGAAGCGGAAATTGAGTCGCTGCGCCGTCGCGAGCAGACGGTCCCGCAAGGGACCGGGCGGCAGCGGCGTCAGTCCCAGGAGTAGCCGTAACAGCCAGGGGATGCTGATGAACACTGCGGCCAGCAGGCCAGCGAGGAAGAGGGGCAAGAAGAGTTCGTCCTGCTGCAGCCCGGGAAAGATGGCGAGGACGCTCTGCTGCACGAGCAGCAGGAGCAAGGGCGGCGCGACCAGGAGCAGGTTGTGTCGCGCTTGCAGGCCGACATAGGACCAGCGGCCGGGAAAGGGTGGCGGCTGGAACGTGGCCGTGGCGTGAACGGCCCGCTCGACGTCGTAAAAGCACGCCCAGCTGAAGATGAGAGCGGCCAGGAAGGGCGCCAGCGTGAGCAGTTCCGCCCCGGGAAGGGTGGCCCCGCTCGCGGCGGCAGGCCCCCCGGAGCCCAATCCTTCCGGTGTGAGAAGGCTGCGTGCGGTCCAGCCCCAGCCGAGCAGACACACGGCAGCCAGGTAGAAGATGAGCAGGGCGAGCGTGTGGTAGCGGCGGCAGGTAGCGTAGCGTCGGAGCAACGTGGAACGTTGGTCGGGGTCGCGGAGGAGTTGGGCCCGAAGACCTCTTGCGAGCACGTACGCGGCGACGACGAAGAGAGCGACGCCGCCCCAGGTGACGATCTCACTGCCCGCAACGCCCAGCCAACTGGCTTCCGGCCAGTCGTGTTGCAGGCAGATCAGCGTCAGCACCAGCAGTAGCAAAAACGGCATGCGCAGAGTCCTCTCGCCCCGGTGGTCCGTGTGACTGAGGTATTTTACCTCATTGTGGCACGGCCGCAAACCCGAGTGGCGAGCGGCGACCCCGCGCTCGGTCTGTTCCTACAGATCGAGGGCGTCCAGCGCGTCCATGAGGTTGTCGAGGTCGTCCTTGGGCTGCTCTGCCTTGTCCGCCTGGCGCTTCGGCATGCCGACCGCCATTCCCACTGCCTCGCGGCCGTCGGCGACCAACTCGCGGTCGCGTTCGAGGACTGCCTGCTCCAGCGCGTCCTTCACATCGCCGCCGAACAACTTCGTCAGATCGATTTTCAGACCGCTAATGGCGCCGACCGGAGCGCCGGCAATGGCCGGCGTTTTGTAGTCGGGGAACATGATCGCCTGCTCCGGACAGACCCGACTGCATGCCGGACAACCGCGCTTGCAATTGTCCTGATTCTCGACGGTGATGCGGTCGAGCTTATCGACGCCGTAGACGCCGAACAGGCAGAAATCGAGGCACTCCATGCAGTTCGTGCAGCGGCTGTAGTCGATCACCGGATACCAGCGGCGGTCGGGAGCCGTGAGCAGTTGCTCCTGTGTGAACGCAGCAGGGGCGGGCGTGACGGCAGTTTCGGCCGCGCGCAGGTTCAGGCCGAGCGGCACGATCACCGGGTTCGCGCGCGCCTTCTCCTGCTCCCTGGCCTCGCGCCACTCGCGGCACTCTTGAGCGATGCGCCGGATCTCATCGACATACGGCTGATGGTTGTTGTAATCGCGCAAATCGAGACAGTAAATGTGGCGATCCGGGACACTCACCGACCCGATACCTTTCGGCGGTTCCGGCTGGCCGTCGTCGTCTTCGTCTTCGTCCTCGTCGGCGGCCGGCGGTTTGAGCTGGCTTTCGCCGAAGTGCCCCTTGATGCCGTCGCGGTCCAGCAGCCAGAAGGCGGCGCGCGGGAACATCCAGCCCAGGAGCACCATGTCGCCGTGGACCGACTCCAGGAACAGCCGCGCCGTATGGTCGGCGTCCAGGTCATAGAGGTAGGGAACAACCGAAACGTCCAGCCCCGGCTCCATGATGAGCGCGGCGACAAGCGACTCTTCCAGGGCGCGCTTGGCGGGGTTCTTGCCCTGCGCCTGCGACAGCACGACGGTCAAGCGATGGCGGCTCATCACATGTGCCCTTTCAGGAGGCGTTGCGTGTTTTCCCAGCCGGCCTCAAGGAACTGGTAGTATTCCGTGACGCTCATGGTCTCGCCGGCGCCTGCCATCTCGAACAGCCAGCCAGCGCCGTAATTATCGACGTTGATCGGCGTCGGATCCTTCAGCAATTCCTGGTTGAAGGCGAGCAATTGGCCGGCGATCGGGGCGAACAGGTCGGACTCGGCCTTGGACGTCTCGATGTGGCCGATCTCTTGCCGCAGCGCGAGCGTGTCGCCGGCGTTGACGCTCCAGTCGAGGAAGTAGACGTCCTTCATCAGGCGGACGGCGTAGCTGGTGAAGCCGAAGCGCTGGCGATCCTCGACGGTGCGGCACCACATGTGGTTGCGCGCGTAGCGCAACTCGCCGGGCAGGACCGCCGGGAACTTGCCCATCAGGAACGTCATCGGCTCGGCCATGCGCGTCAATTGTTCCAGGCTTGGCGAGCGGGGGGCATAAGCCCCCTGATACTCCGTAGAATCAGGGGGCTTATGCCCCCCGCTCGCCAAGCGCGTCTACTCACGTGTACCTGCCGCTGCGGTATTGCGGCTCGAAGAAGGTCGCCAGCAGACGGTCCACCTGCAGCAACCCCTCGCGCGTCATCGTCACCGAGTCGTCGCCGCGCGTCAGCTGCCCGGCCGCCTCCAGCTGACCGAACCCCTCCGCAAACTCCGTAAGGATATCAACGCCGAACTTGCGGCGAAAGTAGGCAGCGTCGAGTTTTCCCGTTTTCAGCTGCAGGATCATCTCACGGATGAGCAATTGCCGCGGCGTTACCGACAGGGCGCGGCCCAGCGGCAACTCGCCCCGGTCCAGCATGGCCAGGTACTGCTCCCAGGTATCGACGTTCTGTACGTGGACTCCGCCGACGTGGCCGAACGACGCCACCCCCGTGCCGAACATGTCCGCCCCGTGCCAGAGACTATCGCGATAGACAAAGCGGCAGGTGTTGCGGTCGCGCACCATCGTGTAGGCACTCGACACCTCGTAACCCGCCTTTCCCAGCTCCTCAAAAGCGTAATTGACCCACGCGCGCTTGGTCGGCCAGTCGGCGACCGGCGACGTCATCGGCTGGTCCTGGCCCGCAGTCTGCAGTTGCTTCGAGTAGACCGTATTGAAGGGCAGTTCCATCTGGTAGATGGTGACGCTTTCGGGGGCGAGTTCAATCGTCTTCACGACGCAGGCACGCCAGTTGTCCCAGTTCTCGCCGACCATGCCCGCGATCAGGTCGATGTTGATTTGATCGAACTTCAGGTCGCGTGCCCAGCGGTAGGCGCGATAGATCTCGGCGGACAGATGAGCGCGGCCGTTCTCTTCGAGGATCTTGTCGCTGAAGTTCTCGATGCCCAGGCTCAGGCGCGTGACGCCGATTTCCTTGAGCGCTTCGAGTTTGTGTTGCTGCAGCGTGCCGGGCTCGCACTCGAAGGTTACCTCGGCGGCCCGATCCCACGGCAACGCGACGCGCAGCCGTTCCGTCAGGCCGCGCAACTGGGCAACGCTGAGATACGACGGTGTGCCACCGCCGAAGTAGAAATAGTGCAGCGGCCGACCGCCGACGATCGGCAGGCGGCTGTACATCTCGACCTCCTTGGCAAGGGCGTCGAGGTAGCTGTCGATGTCGCGGGCGTTCTTGTCGGTGTAGACGCGGAAGTAGCAGAACTTGCAGCGCTTGCGGCAGAAGGGGATGTGCAGGTACAGCCCCAGCGGCGTGCCCGGCTTCGGGGGCGACTGCAACACCCGGGCGGCGGCCGGGAGGTGGCTCGGCTTCCAGAACGAGAAGGGCGGGTAGTTGGCCACGAAATAGTTGCCGAGGCCAGTCTTCTCCTGGTTCAGTTCGGTCATGA
>DASPXY010000771.1:0-3354 GCA_035637055.1 Gemmataceae bacterium
CGTAGAGCAGCACGCCGCCGACCTCGTGCAGCGCCTCGAAGACGGTGACCGCGTGTCCCCAGCGCACCAGGTCGCCGGCCGCGCTGAGGCCGGCGGGGCCGCTGCCGACGATGGCGACCTTCTTGCCGGTGGGCGGCGCCTTCGGGGGCAGACCGACCTGGCCGTGCGCGCGCTCGTAGTCGGCGACAAATCGTTCGAGGTAGCCGATGCCCAGCGGCTCGACCTTGTTGCCGAGGATGCAGCACCCCTCGCACTGGCTCTCCTGGGGGCAGACCCGGCCGGTAATAGCGGGCAGGACGTTGTCCTCGCGGATCTTGGCCGCTGCCGCGAGGTAGTCCCCTTTCCCGCAGAGCTGGACGAACTCGCGGATGTTGACGTTGACCGGGCAGCCCTGCTGGCAGTGAGGCTTCGCGCATTCCAGGCAGCGCATCGCCTCAGTCGTCGCGCCCAGGACGGTAAGGCCCTTGTTGACCTCATCGAAGTTGCGCCGCCGTTCTTCGGCCGGCTGTTCCGGCATGTGCTGCCGGGGGATCTTCATCCGCTCGCGCGGCGGCAACTTGTTCTCGCTCATGACAACCGCTCCTCTTCAAAAGGATGAAGGATGAAGGATGAAGGATGAACTCCTTGATTCATCCTTCATCCTTCATCCTTCATCCTTCATGCTTACCTCGGGGTGGGCGGCCTCCAGCCGGCACGACTCGCGGACCTCCCGCACCATCTCCTCGCCGTGCTCGCGGAAATCCCGGAGTTCCTCCGCCTCGCGGTCCGCGTACGTCCGGTTGCGCTGGGCGAGGATGTCGAAGTCCACCGTGTGGGCGTCGAACTCGGGGCCGTCCACGCAGCCGAATTTCGCCCCGGCGGTGGTGATGACCCGGCAACCGCCGCACATGCCCGTCCCATCCACCATCAGCGAGTTCAGGCTGACGACCGTGTGGATTTTGTGCGGCCGGGTGACCTCGGCCACCGCCTGCATCATGCGCACCGGCCCGATCGCCAGGACGAGGCCGAGCGGCCGCCCGGCGGCGATCAGTTCCTTGAGCGGGTCGATCACCAGGCCCTTGCGTCCGTAACTGCCGTCGTCGGTGGTGATGAAAACCTCGTCGCTGATGGCCCGGATCTCCGGTTCCAGGATGACGAGATCCCGCGAGCGGCCGCCCAGGACGGAGATGACGTGATTGCCGGCCTCGTGCAGCGCCTTCGCGGTCGGGTAGGCGATCGCCGCACCAACACCGCCGCCGATCACCATGGCCGTGCCGTAATTCTTGACCTCGGACGGCTTGCCCAGCGGACCGACCACGTCGAGCAGGGCGTCGCCGGCGGCGAGCAAGTTCATCAGCTTCGTCGTCTTGCCGATGCCCTGGACGATCAGCGTGATTGTGCCGCGCACGGGGTCACCGTCGGCGATCGTCAAGGGGATGCGCTCGCCGCGCGCGTAGACGCGCACGATGACGAACTGACCGGCCTGGCGTTTGCGGGCGATCCGTGGGGCCTCGATGACGAAGCGTTTGATATCCGGGGCGAGGAAGTCGGACTCCACAATGCGAAACATCAGGCCCTCCCGATGAACGACCACACCAGCCATCCGAGATGGCCGAAACCGATCCCAAGGAACAGCAACGGAAGACCCCACCGCAAACTGCGGTTTTCCCAGCTCGGTCACGTCCCGCAGACATAGTCGAAGAGGGGCTTATCCCTTCCGCCGACGATCCCACGCAACAGGCCGAACATTTTCAGCCCCCCCAGCAGGGTAAAGGTGATACCAACGGCCGCTTGCGGGAACCAATCTGCAAACGCCACGTTCCCGTCCTCCGCTTCGCCTCACTCCGGGTCTGAAAAACTGCAGGTGCTGAAGCAAACTCGATGCCGCAGACGAAAACATCCCCGCAAGCCCGCAACGCCCAGGCAATTGGCTGGATTTTCGGGTCTGCAGGCACTCGCCGGCGGGTTCGGTGATTGTCCAGTGAGGGAGGGGTGTGCGGATCCGGCCGCTTGTGCCCTGTTTCGGCACAGAGAGCGAGGGCGAGCAAACTGCAGAACCTCACCTTGGCGGGCCTGTCGCGGATGCCGAACGCCTCCAGGATCCGTCGGGCGTCTGCGAGGGTATAATGGAGAGGTGGGGAGCGCCGGCGGGTTGGGATCGCGATGTGCCTCCCGTGGCGCGGCGCATTCGTTGGATCTCACAGGACGTGAGACGAAACGTGCCGGCGGAAGTGCCTGGGGCATGAGTGGTTGCGCCGGGCCGCCGTTTCATCTCATTCCATTCCACGGACACCCCCTCCTCGGTGTCCAGCCGTTCGTGGTGCGCGCCGCAGGCCGCCTCCGTGCGCGGAGGGGCTGGGTAGCGAGATTGCCCCTTTGGCGATCCTCATTTAGAAAATAATCCAGGCCCCTTAATGCGGCCCGACCATCCTCGACAAGCCGGCCCTCGACTGGTACGATACCCCACCAGTTAGGCCGCCGGCCTGTCCGGCGCGCCCTGAACCTGCAAACCCCGGCGGCCGGACACTTTCACCCATGCCTGGCAAAACCGAGCTGATTTGGGACGGCAAGTACGACGCCCACGGCAAGCGGGTCGCGCCGCTGCGCGTGGCCCTGCCGTTCCAGACCGTCGAGTCCGTGAACGAGTCCGCCCAGGATCGCGAGCGGAACCTGTTCCAGCTGGCCGATCAAGCGGCGCCCTGGCGCAACCGCCTGATCTGGGGCGACAAGAAGTACGTCCTGCCCTCGCTCCTGCCCGAATTTGCCGGCAAGGTCAACCTCATCTACATCGACCCGCCCTTCGACACCGGTGCCGATTTCTCCTTCACCGCCACCATCCCGGACGCCGAGGACGAGGAGGACAGCGGCCTCGCGTTCACCAAGCAGCCCAGCGTCATCGAGCAGAAGGCTTACCGCGACACCTGGGGCCGCGGCATGGATTCGTACTTGCAGTGGTTCTACGAGACGGGGGTGCTACTGCACGAACTGCTGGCGGAGAATGGCGGCCTGTATGTGCATCTCGACCCAAACGCCGTCCATTATGTCAAGGTGATCCTTGACGAGGTTTTCGGGAAAGATCGTCACATGAACGACCTTGCCTGGAAACGGACAAGTGCCAGGAATGATGCTGATCGATGGGGTGCAATACACGATGTGATTCTCTTCTACACGAAGTCGGAGGACTTCGTGTGGAATAGGGTGTATCAAGCCTACGACGAAGAATACCTGAACACGAAGTACAGATACTCTGATGAACGTGGGCGATATCGACTTGGCGACCTTACTGCGGCGGGTTTGCGATCCGGTCACTCAGGAAAACCGTGGAAGGGTTTTGACCCGGCTGACACTGGCAGGCACTGGAACATCAACCGGGAA
>DASPXY010000772.1:0-2192 GCA_035637055.1 Gemmataceae bacterium
GCGCGTTCTTGGGGAGGGACGCGCGATGATGCAGCTCACGCCCCAGATGCGCATCCTGTGTGCGTGGAGGCGATCGACTTCCGAGCCGGCATCGACCGGCTGTGCCAGATTTGCCGCGACGGATTGGGGGACCCGTTCAGCGGCGCGGTGTTCGTGTTCCGGAACCGGCGGGGGACGGCGATCAAGATATTTGTGCCGGCGCTACCGACTTTCGCCCTTAGAGCGGCTGGAGGTGCACCGGCGCTGGAGCGCCCCTATCCTGGACCAGCTCAGGGATGGATCACCGCACTGTTTGCCGAGAAGCGAGTCGAAAAAGCGAGCCCAACTCCGGTCTCGGCCAGGCGATGAACTACCTGCTCAAGCGCTGGGACAAGCTCACCCGCTTTCTGCACGTGCCGGGCGTCCCGCTCGACAACAGTCTCGCGGAGAGGGCACTCAAGATGGCGATCCGCCACCGCAGGAACTCGCTCTTCTACAGGAGCCAGAATGGCGCCGACGTGGGCGACATCTACATGACGCTCATCTATAGCGCGGAGCTCCACGGCCAAAATCCGTTCGACTACCTCACCGTCTCCTGAGTCACGCCGGGGAGGTCGCCGAGCGACCTGCCGACTGGCTGCCGTGGAACTATCAAGAGACCCTCGCGCGCCTCCAGACGGCCGCTCCCTGCCGCCCCTCCGACTCACCCGCTCCGGCCCGAGTCCGAACCCATCGGCTTCCCTACCCAGGCGCTGCTCGGCCCGATACCACGACCACCGGGCCGCCCCCGGTCGTGCAGGCATCGCCGTGATCTGACCCTCGCAAGCCGCCCGGCTCTCTCGCCCTCGCCAAACCCTTGGCGGCTTGCTCGTCCGAGGCGGTCGTCGCCGCCCGGCCGACGCATGCCGAATCCGCTCCCCGGCGGGCCACCACCTGCGCGCACCCTGCGCATCGAGAATCTGCGTGGAGTCGGTGCTCGTGGCCCGGGATCGCGCGACCTCGTCCCGCACGCTTACCGAAAGGACACGATCACACCCATCCGCCTCGCGAGCAACTACGTCGGCACACCCGGGGGCACCCTGGGCAGCCGCGAGAGAGGTGCGCCAGCCTCGTGGCCTGTGTCGTTTGCGGCTGCCAGCTGTTCCTCCTGCCCTGCGCTACCCGCACGCAGTGCTGGTGCTTCGGGCGATCCGGATCGCCGCCTCTTCCAGAAAGTCGGCCGTGTTCTGTCGTTTGAGCACGATGCTCAGCGGCAGCGGGTGGTCCAAGTCTGATGTACCGAACGTCTTGAGTATTTGTTCGCTCACCACTTCGACGTCGCCGTGTGAAGGGGAATAGGCGGAGTCCAGGTGCCCAGGAAACAGCGGGGTGACCGCGAACGTGCGGTAGGTACGTCCGCCCTTGAGCGGCACATTCCACGGCATCCACGCGGGCGACTCCCGCGCGCGGGGACCGATCTCTTTCACCGCGCGTTGGATCGCCGCCTCGGCACTGGGTGCAAACCAGACGATCGCGCCCTCGGCCGCGCGCTCGTTCTCTGCTGCTTCGTCCACAGCGGCGCCGACGACAAACGGATAGGCCATTTCGAAGCTGCCGAGCGAGACGCAACCTCTGTACGCGAATGCCGGAGAGCACTTGGCACCAAGCGACAGGATCGCCGAGCTCGCAAAGGACGCCAGCAATATGCACGCCCAATCGTTCTGCACGTCAGCCGCGGCGCCATCGACAGTAGCCGCGATGACTACGGTGTCCGAGAGGAAGGCGATGTCGAGCCACGGTGTGGTGTTGCTCGGCATCGCCATCTTTCCCCTTTCGTTCTGAAAGCTCTCGATGATGCGCTGGCTACCGACCTGGAGTTCTCGGAGCTTCGTGAGGACATCTTCCGGCGAATGGCGGTGCCAAATGCCCTTGAACCCCAGTGCATCCAAGAACCCGATGGCCCCGCGCCGCACACAAGACGCTGGCCAGGTTCCCCGCACAAGTCAAGGCATCTTTGGCTACCGCCCGGCGCCGAGCGCCGGGCCTGGGCCGCCCGGGGCGTCGGGCGGGGGCCGGGCGTCTGTGGCCCCGGTCTGCCCGGTGCGAGCCACGGGAGTTGAACGTCAGTTGCGCGACGCTCAGCGACCCTGTACCGCCGACTGCGCAGCCCATCGCGGACATCGTCGAGGCCGCCGATGAGAAGATCTTCCTTGTCGGCGAAGTGGACGTAGAAG
>DASPXY010000773.1:0-12037 GCA_035637055.1 Gemmataceae bacterium
TGTTGTCTGGAAGGCTGCTCAGCGCATGGCAAACGCACTTGAGCGGATTCACAACACTCCTCCGGTTCAACTGCTGTTCCGAGACATGTTTGGCCTCGCGTGGCTGGATTTGGAGACCAAGATAATCCCAACCCTGGGCGAGATCCACTCCGATGCCGGGTCCAGAGCGAAGGAGTTTAGGAATGCTGGAGAGGATCGCCAGCGGCTCCTGAGCCATCATACGTCGATGCTCCAAGCGGGGGCGAGGCTGGCAGGGAGTTCCCTCCCCTCGGACATCCGAGATTGAGAGCGACCCAGGTTGAGGAAGGGGCAGGCTTGTTCCGGCTCGGGCTCCTCCAGCACAGGGGCATGGTGTGCGCCGGGGACTCTACGACTGGACCTGAGAGGAGGAAGGCACTCGGACCCGAGGCTCAGGGGCAACCGTGGTCTTGTTCCCGGTAGCCCCACTGCAACCACCTGCACGCGGAAGGGGCGTTGCGCCTGGGGAAGTAGGGCGAGCCTCTGGAAGCCCTGGGCATCGTATTTGCAACTCCTTCTCCCAAGCCGGCCTGGGTGCCTGAACGCCCAGATCGGCCTGCGCAAGTCGCTGGCGGACAGCGCCGCGCAACCTGGAGTTCTGTCGAGGGGAGCCGAGTCATGCCAGACTTACGAGCGCTGGAGGAGAAGATCCTGGCCGATGGCAAGGTCGATAGCCCGGAGTTGGAGTTGCTGCGCCGACAGCTGTACGCCGACGGCAAGATCGACCGCCAGGAGGCCGACTTCCTCGTCGAGTTGCACAAGCGAGTGCCACGCCGAACTCCGGCCTTCGAGCAGTTCTTCTATCAGGCGATCAAGGACCATATCTTGGCTGACGGCCGGATCAACGCCGAAGAAGCCGCCTGGCTACGGCAGTTGCTCTTCGCCGACGGCAAGATCGATGACCAGGAGCGCAAGTTCCTCCATGAACTCAAGGGGGAGGCGCAGCAGGTCAGCCGTGAGTTCCAGATCCTGTTCGAGGAGAGCATGAAGCAGCCGGCGGAGCAGCACACCTCAGGGTAGGGACGTTGGGCATCAAAGCGGTTTTGGCCTGGGGACGGTTGCTGTCTTGTCCAGGGGACCAACCGGAGGAGGTGGCCGTCCCGGCTGCGCGACCTGGTCGAGGGTCACCTGGGGACGCTGACGGGCAGTCCACGGCGCTCTTGCCGGCGCTGCCTTGAGAACGTACAGCGACCAGCGAGACCTTCAGTTGGCCAAGGTATTGCAAGAGCAGCTCTCCGACATCAAGGTCTACAAACTCGGTGAGGAAGCCGAGAAGGCGGTCTACATCGTCGGCAAGACGAAAGGCGGTCAGTGGGCCAGACTCAAGACAAGCGTTGTCGAGACGTAGGCCCTTCCCTTCCCTTACCTGGAGGTTGTTGTGAGACGATATCCCCCAATGGCCCTGCTGGCTCTGCTGGCCGGATTCTTGAGCGCGCTCGCAGCCCCGCAAGAGGGCGAGGTGAAGAAAGACCTGGAGAGGCTGCGCGGCACCTGGACCTTGGTGTCTGCGGAGCGGGACGGGAAACCGGCACCAGTCGACGAAGTGAAGAAAACCAGAATCACCTTCGCGGGCACTACCTTCGTGTTCCCGGCTGCCTCCGGGGTGGGCACCAGCCGCAAGGGCACCATCAAACTCGACCCGAGCAAGACCCCGAAGTGGATGGACGCGCAGGCCACCGAGGACGCGGGCAAAGGCAAAGTCTCCCTGGGCATCTACGAGATCGCAGGCGACGACTACAAAGTCTGCTTCGCTCCTCCGGGAAAGGAACGGCCCAAGGAGTTCGCCTCCAGGCCAGGCAGCGGCCACATCCTCCAGGTCTGGAAGCGAGCCAAGGATTGAGCAACGGTCTTGGCACGACGACGCCTTGGCCAGCGTGCTGCTGACCGGGTGGCAGGCAAGGAGGGCACCTCGTTCCGAGGCTCGCCTGGGGTCGTCCGTCCACGGGAAGTGGGTGCGCTGACATGGAGCCGACTGGCAACGAGGCGACCGCGTATCACGAAGCCGGCCACGCGGTGATGTCCCTGGCGTTGGGCCGGCCGGTCGCTCGTGTCTCCATTGAGCCGAAGGCCCATTGGCTGGGAACCTGCGCGTTCGGCAAGGCGGTCTTTCGGCCTTCGGAGGACTGGCTGGAACGCGAGATGCTGATTGCGCTGGCTGGGCTGGCGGCCGAGGCGCGGCACACTGGGGAGGATGCCTGGGAGGGGGCCGGACGCGATCTCGATTGCGTGCGTGCGCTGGCGCTGCGGCGTGCCTGCGGCAAGGAACGCCAGGCCGAGCGCCTCCAGCGGCGTGCGTTGGCGAAGGCAGAACACCTGCTCGCCAAGGAGGGCAACTGGCGAGCGGTCGAGCGTCTGGCAGCGGAGTTGCTGCAGTACGGGGAGATCAGCGGCCGCACGGCCCGGCACCTCTACGAGGAGTGCCAGCGAGAATAGTAGCAGTGGCGTACAACGCGAGGAGAACGGAGCATGGCCGAGGCGCAAGCGAAGCCCCGCAACTTGGTGCTGTCGTACACCATTGCCCGAGATGGCGAGGTGAAGAACCACGAGCCGATTCAACAGGCCCTGGAAGCTGGCTACGAGGTGGCTGATCTGATCTCCGTGGCCGTCGAGGGCGGCGCCAACTCCCCCGGCTTTGCTGCCGTCACGGTCGTCCTGACTCTCGACCATGCCGCTGGCCCATTCCAACCCGTCCGTCACCCTGGCGACGAACAAGGGTGAGGCGTCCCCACGCCGACCGCGAAGCAGCTGGCCCGGCACAGGCGGCAAAGCGAAGTGATCCCACACGACCACGCACGCCACGCAACTGGGGACGGGCCACGGTTCGTAACTCGTAACGCGCGGGGGTTGGCTCTGCCCCCAGGAAGTAAACCCCGAATAAGGAGTCCACCTGCCCACATTTCGACAAGCCGAGACGCCAGCGGTGGCGTGGATTAGGACGACGGGCTGTCGGTTGCCCCCGGCTCCGCCTCCCCCGCTTTCGCCCCCTCCGGCAGGTCGATGAGCTGGGTCGCGCCGGAGCCCGTCCCGCCGCGCAGTTCCCGCCCGCGCGGCCGACCGCCCCGTGCCCCGGCCTCGGCCTCGGCCATTCCCCCGCCCTCGTCCTCGCCGCCATGCAACCGCTTGCAGCTCAGCCCGATCTTGCGATCCGGCGCATCGACACGCAGGATCTTGACCTCGATCGCGTCGCCGACCTTGACGACTTCCTCAGGGGATTCAACCTTGTGATCGGCGAGTTCGGAGATGTGCAAGAGGCCCTCCAGGCCCGGCTCCAACTCGACGAAGACACCGAAGTTGGTGAGCTTGGTCACCTTGCCCGTCTTGACGTCGCCCGGATGGTAACGGCCGGGAATGTCGCCCTCCCACGGATCGCTCTTCATCTGCTTGAGGCCCAACGCCACCCGTTTACGCTCCTGATCGACGTTGAGGATGACGCACTGGACCTTCTCCCCCTTGCTGACGACCTCGCTCGGATGACCGACCTTGCGCACCCAACTCATGTCGCTGACGTGCAATAGGCCATCAATGCCCTCTTCAATCTCGATAAAGGCGCCGTAGTTGGTGAGATTGCGAACGACGCCGGTGATCTGCGTGCCGGGCGGATACCGCTCGGCGACCTTGTCCCAGGGGTTGGGCTGCACCTGCTTGATGCCGAGCGAGATTTCCTGCTTCTCCTTGTTGATGTTGAGGACTTGCACCTCGATCTGGTCGCCGATCTGCACCAGTTCGCTGGGGTGGTTGATGCGCTTGGTCCAGCTCATCTCGCTGATATGCACCAGCCCTTCGACGCCCGGCTCCAACTTCACGAACGCCCCGTAGGCCATCACGTTGACGACCTCCCCGGTGGAGTGGCTACCGACGGGATACTTCGCGGCGACGTTTTCCCAGGGGCTGGGCGTTAGTTGTTTGAGGCCGAGGGCGATCTTGCCCTTCTCCTTGTCCACCTTGAGGACGTACAGGTCCAACTGCTGCTCGACCTGCACCACCTCGTCCGGGTTGCTCACCCGGTTCCACGCCATGTCGGTGATGTGTAAGAGGCCATCGATGCCGCCGAGGTCGACGAAGGCGCCGAACGGGGCCAGGTTCTTGACGACGCCCTTGCGGACCTGACCCGGCTCGATCTCGGCCAGCAGTTTCTCCCGCAGCCCCGCGCGCACGTCCTCGATCAGCTGACGGCGGCTGACGACGATGTTGCGGCGGGCCTCGTCGATTTTGAGGATCTTGCACTCGATGGTTTTGCCGATGTACTCGGCGATGTCGGGCGGACGGCGGGTGTCAACCTGACTGGCGGGCAAGAAGACATTGATGCCGATGTTGACGAGCAGGCCGCCCTTGATCTTGCGCGTCACCGGGCCGGCGACCGTGTCGCCCTCCTTGTATTTCGCAATGACCGTCTTCCATTCCTTTTCGCGCTTCGCCTTGCGGTAGGAGAGGACGATGGCGCCGGTTTCGTCCTCGACGGCCTCCAACAGGACTTCGACCTCGTCGCCGGGGCGGGGCGGCACGATCGCGCCCAAGGCGTCGTCGTACCACTCGCGCAGTTCGATGGCGCCCTCGCTCTTGTAGCCGACATCCACCCAGACGTCGTCGTCGCTGACCTTGCGGACGCGGCCGATCACGACCTTGTTGTCGCGGAAGGCCTGAGTCTCTGGGGGCAGCCACTCGGGTCCCTCGTGGTCGAAGATCGCGTCCAGTTCTTGTTGCAGAGTGCCCTCGGGGGGGTCGTACTGGCGAAGCAGATTGCGATTGACCATAGCGGGATGGTTTTCCTGGTTGAGGGTGATCCGCGGCAGGGCGAAACTGGTGCGTGGTGCGGAGGAAGGGAGAGGTTGGATTGCATTGCATTGCACGCACCCACACCCCCTGCAAACCACCCACCACTGACCACTGACCCGAGGGCGAGGCTCGCTGGAGGAAGTCCTGGGTAGAACGGCTCAGCGAGGAGAGGGCGAATAGGTTACGTGGGACAGGGAAAGGGAGGGGGGAATGGTGCGCGGGGCATCAAGGCCGGCCCGGTTCACAAGGCCCAAGTCCTGTCACTATACGAGAAGCGGCGGCTCAAGGACAGGGCATCTTCGGCCTGCTGGCGCAGGGCCCAGGGCAGTTCTTGGTTTCACGTTGAGGAAACCTGACGACGGACGTTCTTGGCCTTGCGGCGACCCGTAAGTTGCGATGCTTGACACTTCCGCGAGGGGGTCGCTAACGGGTTCGCCTGCCCTGCGCGGACCCGAGGCGCCGGGAGGCTCTCAATATCCGGCCAGGGGGAACGACCGAATCGTCGGCGGCCGGCCGGTCACCGGATTCTGCCGCCCGCCGCTCAACTGCCGCACGCGCAACAGCGCGTAGGCGTCCACCTCATGAATGTGGAGCACCCGGTCGCGGTTAAAGTCCGCCTTTCCCGTCAGGCCCTCCACCAGGCCCAGCGTGAAGAAGCCGTGCTTGGTCGCCCCGCTCTCCAGCGAGTATTCGTGGCCCTGCGAGGAGCACATCACCACCACGCCGTAGTCGTCGGTGATCAGGTCGCGCACCAGGTCGTCGGTGACCACCTTGCCTGGCCGTTTCGGCGGCGCCGTGCCCAGTGCCGACGCCCCCGAGTGGCAGGCGTCCAGCATCGCCACCAGGCGGCCGGGCATGTCCCCCAGCGTCTTCTTCAGCAACTCGCCCGAGACACACGTCCCTTCCGGATCCTTGAGGTTGACGTCCACCGGGATCAGGTGGAAGCCGCCCTCGGGATCCTGCGTGCCGTGGCCGGCGAAGAAAATGATGCCCACGTCCTTCGCAGTCATACGCCCCCCGAGCCACGCCAGCCCGTCAAGAATGTTCTGGCGTGTCGCCAACTTGTCCGTCAGCAACTTCGTCTCGACCTTGGCGAAGACGCCCTTCGTCCTCTCCTTGAAGACCTTCTCGATGACGATCGCGTCCGCGTGGGCGTAGTTCAACCGCATCTTACCGGGATAGGCCGAAATGCCGACCGCGAGCACGTACAGGTTCGGCGGGTCGGCCTGCTTGGTTCCGGCCAGAGTCACCTCGACCCCCGACGAGCCCTTGCTGACCGGGCTCTCCGCCTGCACCGCCAGGACGTGCCTGCCCGGCGACAGCGCCACCTCCCACGTTGCCTGTCGCTCCGCAACCTGGCCATCGTTGAAGGTGCGCACACCGCGGCCTCCCTCGAACGGACGGCCGTCGAGGATCAGGCGCATGGCGACGACAGGGTGTCCGCCGCGGGGCTGAGCCGTCGCCCGCACCGTCACCTTCGCCTGGCCGGCCGGCAGCGGCCCCGGCTCCGGCGAGGCCAGGACGACCTCCGGAGGCAGCACCTGCGTCACGTTGACCGCGGCGACCGGCCCCCCCTTTTGGTCGCGCCCGACGATGGCCAGCGCCGTGCCCAGGTTGGTGCGCCGCAGCAGTTTGATCACCTCGGGACGATACAGGGATTGGCGGAACTGCACCGCCGGGTAATAATGGGCGAGTTTGTCCGGACCGTTGTTGACCTGCCAGCCCATCAGGCGCTCGCCCTGCGCGGAGCAGGCATAGTAACCCTGCGGCGTCCAGGCGATCCAGTCCCGATCGGCGACGAACAGCGTCAGCACCGGCAGGTCGTCGTTGAGATCCCACAGGCAGATGCGCTGGTCCGTGCCGCCCGTGAGCACCAGCCGTCCATCCGGCGAGAGCGACACCGACATGACATTGCCGCTGTGGCCCCTGAGGTGGCGGAGGATGCGGCCTGTCGGTAGTTCGATCAGGTACAACGCGCTGGAGCCGCCGATGACGGCACGGTCGCCGGGAACCAGAGTATAACTGTAGAGGCGCTCGTTTCCTCCCGGTGCGCGAAAGGTGTGGACCGTTTGCCCCTGGCGCTTGATGGCGATGCGGAAGAAGTCGAGCCCTTCCAGGGAGTAGCCGTTGGCGGTTGCCAGCACACGGACGTGCTCGCCCGGTGGCAGACCCCCCAGTTCGAGCCGGTCCAGGCGGAACCCGTGCTCCAGCCGGGCGGCGGCGCCTGCGCGGATGGCTTCTTTCCCCCCGAAGTTGCGGTTCGTGTTCCCCCAGCAAAGCGTGCGACCGTCCGCCGACCAGCCGACGGCGAAGATCGAGCGCCCCTGGCCGTGCATTTTCTGCACGATGGTGCCGTCGTCGGTCTTCCAGATGAGGATCTCGTTGTCGTCGCCGCCGCTGCTGACGACCAGTTTGCCGTCGCGTGAAAGCGTGCCGTGCGGCGACGTATTGTTGTGACCGGGGAACGCCAGGCGTACCTGGCCCGTGGCCACATCGAGCAGGCCCGCTCGCCCCGTGTGATCGACGCCCGTGTAGAGCAGTTCGCGCCCGTCCGGGGTAAAGGCCAGGGAGAAGACGTTGATCCGGTGGCCCTTGTCGGTAGGCAGCGCGTAGGTCTTGCGGAGCTGGCCGTCGCGCCCCCAGAGTTGAACGTCTCCGAGCAGGGTGCCGGTCGCGATGGTGTTGCCGTCCGGGCTCCAGGCGAGGGAGAGGATCTTCGATTCCTTGGTGGGAGGCGGGAGGACCGCCAGCGATTTCCCCGTCGGGAACTCCCAGATGCGGGCGGTGCCGTCGCTCGCTGCGGTCGCGAGCAGTCTTCCGCGAGGATCCCAGACGATCTCGCGCACGGTGCCGCGGTGGCCCTTGAAGACGCACATCGGCTTGCCGGTGGTGGCGTCGAAGACGGCGCCGAGGTTGTCGCCGCTGCCCGACGCCAGGTACTTTCCGGAGCCTCGGGAAAAAGCGAGAGTGCGGATGAGGTCTTTGTGTCCCCGGATGGTTCTCTCGATCTGGCCGGTTGCCATCGAGATGAGGTAGATCGGGACGCCGTGAGCGCCGCCCCCGTAGGGCACGCCGCCGACGGCCAGGGTCCGGCCGTCGGGGGTCAGGGCCGCAGCCCACAAGGCCCCCTCATCGCCCGGACCGACCGGGAGTCGCCAGGTAGCCAGCGGTTCGCCGGTCGCGGCGTCCCAGAGGCGAATCGTCTTGTCGCCCGACACGCTGATCACGCGGTTGGCGCTCGGGGTGAACAGGACGCGGGGGACGGCAGCGCTGTGCCCGCTTGGATCGAGGACCAGCCACGGCCGATCCTTCTCAGGGGGGAGGACGACCTGGACAGGTTCGACCTTGGGCAGTTCGGGATCCTTTTCCGGCTCGCGGACAACCTGCGGGGGTGGTTCCTTGTCAGGGGGCGGCGGGTCGTCGCCCTTGCCGCCGGGCACCTCTTTACTGTCCGGGTTGACCTTCTGTGGATCCTGCGGCGGCGGTTCCTTCTGGCCATCCTGCTTGTCGGGAGGGGTCTTGGGCGGGTTCGTGACGGGATCTTGTGGCTGATCTGGTGCGGGCTTGGGGAGCGGATTGGGTGGATTGGTTGTTGGCTGCTTGGCCGGCGGTGGTTGGCCCTCGGCGACTTGCTCCGCGGGCGGACGGCCTGAGTTGAGGATGATCAGGAGAACGACGACCACGAGGGCAGCGCCCCCGCCGAGGGCGCTCCAGAGGATCAGCTGCTTTTTCCTGGGGGCCTGTGGCTTGCTCCTGGCAGAGGCGCCGGGTTTGGCCGGGGGCCTTTTCGCGGGAATCGCCTTTTCCGGAGAGGTTTTAACGCTTTCCGAAGGAGGGGCAGAGTCCGCGCGGTAGACGAACGCGGCGCCGCACTTGGGGCACCTCAGCCGGCTGCCTGCAGCGGGCTGCTTGGCAAGGCCCAGTTTTGCGTGACACGCGGAGCAGCGGCAGAAGAAGTCAGGCGGCATGGGGAATCCTCGCAGCGTTGAGGGACCACAGCGTCAGCCACCTTGGGGACAGTGGGTACATGCACCGGCGTCAAGGATGGCTGGAAGGAGATGTTTGAGTATGAGAGGATCGTCCGAGGCCGTCAATCAAAAAAGTGCCTTCGTCCCCACCAAGTCGCCGACTTGTGAGCCAGGCCGCTCCGGTGTATGGTCAGGATGCCGGCGAGTCGTCCACATCACGGTAGTCCGGAGGTGAATTGTGACAGCCCCGCAACAACCGAGCGCTCTCATTGATCGTGTGCGCAAAGTTCTGGCCGAGGAAGTCGGCCCCGCACTGGCGATGGACGGGGCAGCGATCGAGGTGCTGGACGTGGCCGGCGGCGTCGCGCGCGTTCGCCTCGGCGGCGTCTGCAGCGGGTGCCCAAGCACGCTCATGACGGTAATCATGGGCATCGAGCAGGAGCTGCGCCGCCACGTCCCCGAGATCGAGTATCTTGAAGCGATTCCGTGAAATCGCAGATCCATCAACGATCCAGCGGATACATCGGCCGCCGGATGTGCCGATACGCGAACCGCTCCGGGTTCACCGCCGTGAGGCCGGGCGTGTCCACCTCGATTACTGTGCCCGCAACCGGGGCATAGGCGGCCTTGTACGCGATCGCTGCCTTGACCACCAGTAACCGCTGCCGCGCCGGCTCGATGCCCAGGCACGTCAGCTGACCGAGGCTGAACGGCGGATGCCGCAGCGAGTTCAGCACCAACAAATTCCCTCCCTGGATTTCCACCAGGGCTGTCGGCCCCATGTGATTGATGCGCTTGCCGCCGTGGCGTACCTCCGGCTCGACGTACGTCCCATCGTGCAGCAGCCGTACCCGTCCCGTCACCGCCACCGGCTCGCCGTGCAGCCGGTCCACCTTGCCGCCCACCGTGAAGGCGACCGACTGCCCCACCCCCGCCGCGATGCATGCCTTGACTTCCTCGGGGGCGTAGAGACAAACGACGCCGTCAGTCGCCCCCTGGCGCAGCATCTCCGCCAGGATCACCGTCGAATCCCCGGCCGAGCCGCCGCCGACATTATCGCCTGTCTCGACCAGCACCACCGGCAACTGAGTCGCCTTCAGCGCCAGGGCAACGGCAGTTGCGGCGTCCGGTAAGTCCCTCGCCATGAGGTGCCGCGCCGCCCAGAGCTTGTCCGCCAGTCGATCCGCCTCGCGCCGCGCCAGGTCCATGTCGCCATCGGTCACCACGACGACGGCCGGCCCCATCTGCGGCACGTCGGCGTAAGCGAAGCCCGGCAGCAGATTGACGCGCAGGATGCCCGGCTGGCGTTCCATCTGGCGGGCCTCGTCCATGAAGGAGCGCAGCGGCTCCTGTGAGGTGTCGTGAACCATGATGTTCACGATCAGCGGCGGCTTGGCCAGGGCCTGCGTCGGGCGGATGCCGTCCTGCAGCATCGACCGCAGAATGGCCGCGGCGCGCAGACCGCACGCGCGCTGATCGACGTGCGGGCAGGTGCGGTAAGCGACAGTGGCGTCACTGAGGTCGATCAGCCGTTCGGACAGGTTGCCATGCAAGTCGAGCGTCACCACGATCGGGAAGTCTCGCCCCACCGCCTGACGCAGACGTTGCAGTACCTCGCCGTCGGCGTCGAGGTGCGACTCGGCGACCATCGCCCCGTGGAGTGCCAGCAGCAGCCCGTCGGGTTTCGCGCGGCACAGGTCGTCGCTGAGGCGGCCGACGATCTCGTCGAAAGCGGCGTCGGCGACTGGGCCGGACGGCGTCGCCCACGCCATGAGGATCGGGACGACCTCGGCACCGGCCTTGGCGATGCCCTCAAGGAAGCCGCCGACCTCGTGATGGGCGTCGCGCCATTCCTCGAGCAACGTCGCGCCGAACGTCAGGCTCTGCGCCGCGAACGCAGCGCGGTTGGTCCGCGTCGGGTTGAACGTGTTCGACTCGTGCATGAAACCAGCGACGGCGATGCGCATGGGAACCTCGCTCCAAGGCAGGACGGCGACACATTCGGACTCTGAGCCATAAGATAGCCTCAGCGGCGCACCCGGGAATGCCCCGCCGTCCCTCCTTTTTCGGTGTCCTGTAGGTGTTGCAAGAGGGCCTGTATGCGCTTCGGCTACAACACGAACGGCTTCGCCCACCACCGACTTGAGGATGCGCTGGTCATCCTTGCGGAACTGGGCTATCGCAGCGTGGCCCTGACGCTCGACTACCATGCGCTCAATCCCTTCGACGCGGACCTGCCGCAGCAGCTCGATCGGGTGCGCGGTCTGCTGCGGCGCCTTGGGCTGCACTCGGTTATCGAGACCGGCGCTCGTTTCCTGCTCGACCCGCGCCGCAAGCACCGACCAACGCTGCTCGACACCGGTCCCAGGGCTGGGCGGCGGCTGGAGTTCCTGCAGCGTGCCGTGGACGTCGCCCAGGCGCTCGGCTCCGACGCGGTGAGTTTCTGGTCGGGGACGCCTGCAGAGCCTGCCGCGGACGCGGTGTTGATGGACCGCCTGGTCGAGGCCTGTCGCAATTTGTGCTCCTATGCGGAGCCGAAAGGGGTACGTTTGGCCTTCGAGCCGGAACCGGGGATGTTCATCGATACGATGGCGCGCTACGCCGACCTGCGCGAGCAGGTGGCCCGCCCTTCTTTCGGCCTGACCGTTGACGTCGGCCATCTCCATTGCGTCGGCGAAGTGCCGATCACGGAACAGTTGAAAAGCTGGCAAGAATTGTTGTGGAACGTCCACATCGAGGACATGCGCCAGGGCGTCCACGATCATTTGATGTTCGGTGAGGGAGAGATCGACTTTGCGCCGGTGCTACACGAACTGCGCAAGATCGGGTATGGAGGAGGGGTCCACGTCGAGCTGAGCCGGCACAGTCACGATGCGGTCGAGACAGCACGGCGAGCGTTGGAGTTCTTGCGGCAGGTGCGGTAGCGTTTTCCCGCTTGCGGGTTAGCACCAGGGGGGAATGCTAACCCGCAAGCGGGAAATTCGGGAGAGTCCAGGCCGAATCAATTCCCGGCGAGGCGCTTCTCGCCCGAGTCGCGATAGTAGAGCGGCAGGTGCCGGTAGTAGACCTCAAGCGTCAGGATCGACAGCGACGTGATCATCAGCCGGCCGCCGACGGAGCCGTGGGCGTCGCCCTCCGCGGACCAGCTACCCTTGTAGTCGGAGCCCGGCACCGACTTCTTCTCCTGGGTTTTGAGCAGGATGTCGCGCATCTTCTCGTTCCACTTCGCCCAGTTGCTGCCGCCGAAGTGGTGCATGACCTGGGTGGCGTAGTAGTAA
>DASPXY010000774.1:0-4522 GCA_035637055.1 Gemmataceae bacterium
CACTGGAACCGGCTCGTGTTGGCCGGCGACCAGATCGACCGGGCCATCGACATCACCCAGATCCCGAATTTCCCGGTCCCCGCGGGGA
The DNA here is from genome assembly GCA_035637055.1 of Gemmataceae bacterium. Taxonomy (GTDB): domain Bacteria; phylum Planctomycetota; class Planctomycetia; order Gemmatales; family Gemmataceae; genus DASPXY01. The sequence goes on from DASPXY010000774.1 coordinate 89, forward strand.
CGGTCGCCACCGGCCTGAATCGCCCCACGGTCTTCTTCAACCAGACCGACCTCTGGCTCCGCGCGACCAACGTCGGCGTCGAGCTGAAGTGGTCAGCGAGCGGGAGAAGACCGCGTTCAGGAGCAGCCCCGAGGCAGACGCTCCTTGCATCCGCTACGATGTCCTCTCCACTTCACCTTCTCTAACCAGCCGTGTCATCAGGAGGCATTGCATCCTTGATGATGATCTGGAGCGTGTCGTGTCCTTCCGGCAAGCCTGCATGAATCATCGCGGCTGATTTGCTATAGTGCCGGTCCTCGTTTGGGAGGACCACGATGGGCACACGTCAGCGGGGCGAGTTGCCGAAGGATCTGGCGCAAGGCCGCCACCAGTTTCAGGCCTGGCGGGAGCGACGGCAGGGGACCCGCCGCATTCCGCAGCCCCTGTGGGACCTGGCCGTCCGGCTGGTCAGCCAGCATGGCCTCAGTCGCACCGCCACCGCACTCGGTCTCGATTACTACAGCTTGAAGAAACGGGTCGAGGCGGCTGGTCAGGAACCTCCGTCGCCAGGCCCAGCGTTCGTCGAACTACCCGCACCGCTCGTCGTCAGCAAGCAGGCCCTGTTCGAGCTGGACAACGGCGCCGGAGCCACCATGCGCGTGCAACTGCTGGGCTACGACGCCGCCGATGTCGAGGTCCTGGCACGCCGCTTCTGGGGCGCCGAGTAATGCTGCAGATCACGCCGCAGATGAAGATCCTGGTAGCCATCGAGCCGGCCGACTTCCGGCGCGGCATCGACGGCCTGGCGCGACTCTGCCAGCAAGCCCTTCAAGAAGACCCCTTCGCCGGCGCCGTCTTGGTCTTCCGCAATCGCAAAGCGACGGCGCTGAAGGTGCTGATGTACGATGGCCAGGGGTTCTGGCTGTGCCACAAGCGGCTCTCCCAGGGCCGTTTCCCGTGGTGGCCGTCCGCTGCGGGCGAGGCCGCCCAGCGGTTAGCCGCGCACCAACTGTCGGTGTTGCTCGCGGCCGGCAATCCGACGCACACGGGTGCGGTCCCCGACTGGCGTCCGGTCGGTCCCCGGACTTGATCCTCTTTCCAGCGGCGTACACGTTTTTCTCCCTCCGCTCTTGCCGGATGGCCGCCATTCCATTCCCTGGAGGAGAGACGAGCCGCGTCTGGCGGACACGGCCGATCAACCTCACTCCCCACATGGGTTGGCGCAGGATGCGAAGCACGCCGCAGATCATCGACGTGAACAACGCGCAACTGGAGGAGGTCCTGCACCGTGTCGAGCAGTCGCTCGACGAGAAGGACGTGACGCTGATTCGTGCGGTCTTCCAGTCGTACCTCTACGTGACCGATCTGGTCGAAGACAAGAACACCTCGATTCGCCGCCTGCGTCAGTTGCTCTTTGGGGAACGCACGGAGAAGACCGACGCCGTGCTGGGACAGCGTACCGACAGGCCCGAGGCAACGATGCCGAGGGACGTCGCAACCGGGACAGAGTCGGCTACCCGAGAAGCGGCTACCGAGGCGTCGGGCGCAGCGGCGACGGGGCCTGCCCGCCAGGGTCATGGGCGTAACGGTGCCGACGCTTACCGCGGCGCCGAGCGGGTCAACGTCCCGTATCCCTCGCTGGGCGCCGGTGACGTGTGTCCCGCCTGCGGTCAGGGCACGGTTTACGAGAAGGCCCCCGGTGTGTTGGTGCGGATCATCGGGCAGCCGCCGCTGACGGCGACGATCTACCACTTGCAGAAACTGCGCTGCCACCTGTGCGGTCAGGTGTTTACCGCTGCAGCGCCCGCAGAGGCGGGCAGCGCGAAGTACGACGCCACCGCCGGCAGCATGATCGGGCTCTTGAAGTACGGCAGCGGGCTGCCGTTCAATCGCCTGGAGGGCCTGCAGGGGTATCTGGAGATCCCGCTGCCGGCCTCGACCCAGTGGGACATCGTGCAGGCGGTGGCGACGAACCTGGCTCCCGCCTTCGAGGAGTTGATCCGGCAGGCGGCCCAAGGGGAGGTGCTGCACAACGATGACACCACGGTCAAGATCCTGGAGCTGATGGGACGCAGCCGCCAAGCGGCTCTGGCCGGTGCCCAGGGAGAAGGAAACGATGCCGACCAACGGAGCGGCCTGTTCACGTCGGGCGTGGTGGCGCTGCGCGATGATCGGCGGGTAGCCCTGTTCTTCAGCGGCCGCCGGCACGCGGGCGAGAACCTCGCCGAGGTGCTCAAGCTCCGGGCTGCGGAACTGCCGCCGCCGATCCAGATGTGCGATGCCCTGTCGCGCAACCTGCCGGGCGAGCTGCGGACGATTCTGGCCCATTGCCTGGCCCACGCCCGGCGGCAGTTCGTGGACATCTACGATCGCTTTCCCGAGCCGTGCCGCTATCTGCTCGAAGCGCTCGCCGTGGTTTACCGCAACGATGCCGTCGCCCGGGAGCGCCGGCTCTCGCCCGAGGCGCGGCTGCAGTGGCATCAAGAAGCGAGCGGGCCGACGATGCGGCAACTGCACGACTGGCTAACCCGGCAGCTGGACGAGAGGTTGGCCGAGCCCAATTCGGCGTTGGGCGGCGCCATCCGCTACATGCTTCGGCACTGGGAGAAGCTGACGTTGTTTTTGCGTCAAGCCGGGGCGCCGCTGGACAACAACGTCTGCGAGCGGGCCCTGAAGAAGGCCATTTTGCACCGCAAGAATGCGCTGTTTTACAAGACGCAGAACGGGGCGTGCGTCGGCGACCTGTTCATGAGCCTGATCTACACCTGCCAGTTGAACCAGGCCAACCCGTTCGACTACCTGACCCAGTTGCAGCGTCACGCCGACCAGGTCGCGGCCAGCCCCGCGTTGTGGATGCCCTGGAACTACCGCGAAGCCCGGACGATTGAGTCAGGGGCGCCGCCGCAGTGAAACGCCCGCGGAGTCGAGGCCATATCCCCGCGCCAGCCAAAGCAAGCAGCCCCCGCCAGCAAGCGACCGGAGTCGATGGCCCCGCTGCGCCGGGCGCTCTGCCGGCGAAAGAAAGCGGAATTGGTGGCTACCTTGCTGGAGCTGGCGCAAGCGGATCGCCGCGTTCTTCGCCAGCTCACCGCCCGGTTGGACGTGGCGGCCGCTCCCGACGAACTGGTCGCCGCGACGCAGCAGGCCATTACCGACGCGACCGCCTTCGACCGGCGGGACATCAACCGCAACTTCGCCTACGACTACGGAGCCTACCAGGAAGTGAAACACAACCTGGGCCGCTTGATCGGCTCGGGGCAGTTGCGGCCGGCGATGCAGCTCGCGCTGGAACTGATGAAGCAAGGGAGCTATCAGGTCGAAATGAGCGACGAAGGGCTGATGACCCAAGATATTGAAGACTGTTTGACTGTGGTCCTCAAGGCCCTGGCGAAGTGTGACCTGCCTGCGGCCGAAGTGATCGCTTGGTGCACGGCGATGCTCGACACTGACCGGGTGGGCTTCATCGCCCGGGAGCCACTTCAGTCGCTGCGAAGCCGCGCCCAGGCAACCGCGGGACGGTAGCCCGCCGCCTCGGACACCGCTTCAGCCCAACCGGGCCGCGGCACAGCCTTCCCCTCGGCCGCTTGCCCATACGCCCCCAGCGCGATCCTGACCCACGCTTCGCACGGCGTAATTGACTAGCGAGTGAGGCGTTCACGCCACCCGTACTGCTTTGCAACGGCCTGCCGCACAACGAGGGAACGTTGCCCTGCGAACACTCTACACACCGCGCTCATGTGTAATGTCTGTTTGGGCAGTGCTTGCTGCCCGACGCCACACGCCTCGCTCTCCCTCCACGAATGGCCCGACCACAGTGCCCTCCCAGCCAAATAGGCGCAACGCATCTGCCGCCAACTGCCGCAATCCCTCCCAGACGGGACGCCGTAACACCTCGTTGTTGAAGCACTCGAAGTCTGGCTTTTCCATCGACCGCATGACGGTCTCGATTGCCTCCAGGCTCCGGCGCTGGTCATCTGACAACTCCGCCTCATTCCCGGTGGCTACGATGCGGGCATGGTCGAAGTCATTCAGCAGGTCACAGGCGACGCAGCCCGGGCCATTGGCTCGGACCTGTTCGTCAGCGGGCAAAGCCAAGATTGCCAGAGCTTCGCGGAGCAGCTTTTCCCAGGGTGCGCGGCCATCCACGATTCACCTCCGCGGTCAGGTTTGCGCTCGGCCGGACGGTTACACTATCGTATCGGCGGCGAAACAGCACGTAAGCGTCGTTCGAGTGCGTGGCCTCCCGGCCTTCGGTCAGGGGGGCTAAACCAGCGCCGCACGGCATCGTCGGATCAAGTTTTGCACACGTGCCGGAAGGACACGCTACGATGTCCTCTCCACTTCACCTTCTCTAACCAGCCGTGTCATCAGGAGGCATTGCATCCTTGATGATGATCTGGAGCGTGTCAGGTGGCTCGCAATCCGCTTCGACTTTTAGTGTGTAAGCACCCTTCG
>DASPXY010000775.1:0-4480 GCA_035637055.1 Gemmataceae bacterium
GGCAAGTAGACCGCGCTCCCCAGACGGCGCGCGACGCGAGCGGTCAGCCACAGGGCGCGGCCCTCGAAGACTGCCTGGAGCGCCTGCCACTCCTCGCCATCGCGGCACGCCTTCCGTCGGGCCGCCAGATCATAACGCCGATCGAGGACCATGCGCACGGTCGCGTGGACCAGGGCGAGTTGCAGGAAGCCCGGCGAATCGACCTGCGCCAGCGAGGCGTCCCAGCGCGCGATGGCGGTCAGGTTGTCGGGCAGCACGTGGATGACGTCGGAGCCTTCCGCGTGTCGGGCAACGGTGACGCCGGCAGCGACGTAGCGCGTCGCGTCCAGGGCGCGCCGAAATGCGTCGTCTGTCAACTCGGGGAAGTGCCAGCGCAAAGCGGCGTCGAGGTCGGGGTCGGGCAGCGGCCAGAACTGATCGGGGGTGACGACGCGAAATTGCGGCGGCCGCTCCAGCGGGGCGCCCAGCACCGCCTCCAGGTGCGGGAGCGCCTGCGCGAACAACTCCGGTACCTTGTCGGCGCCGGGGTGGCGCACTTCTTGCGCCCTCGCGAATCCCGTGATCAGCAGCAGGGCCAACCCGGCCCCAACATACTTCCCTGATTTGCCTCGTCGTCCCATGAGATCCCGCCTTCCTGTTTGATCTCTTTCGCCCCCGCTGATGTGGCTTGCAGCGGGGCGGAATTGAACCAACAGGACGACGTTTAGGGAAGAGGGAAATTTCGACACGGAGGGCTCTGTGGAAACCCCTCCCCCCAACCCCCTCCCCGCAGCGGAGAGGGGGAGAAGAAGAGATGCCGTTTGGCTTGCTCCCCCTCTCCTTGCAGGGGAGGGGGTTGGGGGGAGGGGTTTTCCTCAGAGCGGCACGGAGCCTTTTCGATGCCATAAAGAGGGATTACCTTTTCAGGCTGGGCAACTTCTCGTGAGGGATTTGCAAGACGATCAGGGCCATCGCTGTGCCGTAGTGGGCGCCAACGGCGCGGTCGTTCCAGGAGGTTTCGCCGTCCTGTTGTTTCTGCCGGTCGGGGTGCTTGAGGAGTTCATCACGGAGGACCGGATACCACTTCTCCCAGTCCTTACCCCCGACGCGCCACATGGCCTGGGCGGCGTAATACTGCCCGTGATAGTAATGGATCGCGGGCACGGCCGCGCGCTTGAGGTCCGGCCGGAACGCTCGGAGGTAGTCCAGGCCCTTCGCCGCTTCCTTGCTTTTGCCCTTGCCCGCCTGGTACAGCGACTCCAGCGCCGCCGCCGTGCGAGCGAAACCAGTCGGCCCCCCCTGCCGCATGTACCGAAAACCGCCGTCCCCGTTCACGTCCTGGCACCCCAGAATGTACTCCACCCCCTGCTCAAAAACCTTCGGCTGGACGGCAACTCCCGTGTTCTGAGTTGCCCGCAGCGCTTGCAGCTGGCAGGCGGTGACGGTGATATCCGCGTCGGCCGGCCTCGGCAGGTAGCGCCAGCCGCCTTCCCGGTTCTGGGAATCGACCGTCAACTTGATCGCGCGGCCCAGCAACTCGTGGACGCGCTCCTTCAGCTTCTTGTCGGCAATGGTCCCGTGGGCCTCGGCCAGAAACAGCAGGGCGAAGCCGTGGCCGTACATGGGGCCGTGCCCTCCGGCCTGACGGTTGTGCAGAAAACCGGGCGTGGCCTTGTCTTCCTGGGTCAAGATATACTCGAGCGCTCTTGTCAGGTTCGCGCCATACTTGCCCTTGCCGGGTCGGAAGCCACCCGCCAGGAACGCCCGCCCGGCCAGACCGGTGACGCCGAGGTTGCCGCGGAACGCCCCGTTGCCCCAGGAGCCGTCCGCCGCCTGCTGGGCGGCCAGGTAGGCCAGTCCGGCGTCGATGGCCTGCTGGGTTTCCTTGGTGACCAGCTTGTTCGCCGCCTTGTCCTGTGCGGGCGCGGGCTTGTCGATCCTGGGCTTCTTGGGATCGCCTTTGTTCCCTTCACCTGCCTGGAACGCAACCTCGCTCTGCGGTCCGGCCACCGTCTGGTCGGTCAGCAAGCGCCCGCCGAAGGTGATCAGACCCAGCACGAGAAAGACCGCCGCCACTGTTTTGAGTGTCTTGATCCACATCGCTTTCGGGACTCCTTCGGTGAGCGCGGCCACCTGAGCCGAAATCCGGCCGGCCGCGTGTCCTGCCGCGAGCGCCGTCGCGGCCTTGACCGTACCCGATCCCAGCCCCGGTGGCAGGGACGCCGAGGCCGCAGCTGCCGGCCATGCCGAGACCGCCAGGATCGCCGCGGGGCCCAACCCACGCCGCACGAGTCGCACGCGCAGCAACGCGCGCCCACGCTCCAGGCGCTTTTTCAGTGTGGCCTTGGAGACGCCGACCCACCGGGCCGCTACGTCCTGGGTCTTGCCTTCGAGATAGCAAAGCACCAACGGTAGCCGGTAGTGGTCGGAGAGGCGATTCAACTCGGCGTACAGAGCCTGCTTGACCTCGCACCACGTGAGGTCGTCGCTCGCGTCCGCAGGCCGCTGACCCGTGCCGCTGGTCGCCTCGTGCTTGCGCCGCCTGGCGGCCTGCGCCCGCGCCCGCAGCGCGATCCGGTAGGCCACACCGTAAAGCCAGCTGCCGACCGACCCGGTCTTCTGGATCGTCCCGCCCTTCTGGGCCAGGAGCAGAAACGTGGCCTGAAAGGCTTCCTCGGCGTCGTGTTCGTTCCCCAGGACACTGCGACAGACGTCAAGCACCATCGAGCCGTGGCGCAGCATCAGGCCGTGAAACGCCGACTCGTCGCGTCCGCTGCTGAAGCGGCGCAGCAACTCCCCGTCCGGCAGTCCTTGACAGCACTGGTCCTCGGCGATGTTGCGAATCAGGTGCAGGATGCGGCTGACTGCTTTCCTGGTCATTCAATCGCTGCTCGCAGGGGGATGTTGTTTATCCTCTTATAGTCCCTCCGCGGGAGTGGAGAGGCTACCTTTTTTTCCCAGCCGATTTCTTTGCCGCGCGGCCAGCAAGGCGCCAACGCAGAGGCGCTTGACCTGGGCCGCGCGCCAGGTTCTACTGCACATCAGGTTCACGCTGATCCTGCGCCCGTTGCCCCGGACTCGGCCGTGCGACCGCTCCTGACACCGAGGATCCCATGCCCCCTCCGGACTTTCGACTCCCCGACGATTTCCCGGACCTGACGTTGCCGGAACGCAGCGAACCCGTGCGCGAACCCTCTCCTCTACCCACGCGGCCGGCGCCGACGCTCTGGAAAGAGGGCGACCGCGTGCTGGCGCCCTGGGAGCCGGATTGTCTCTACGCTGGCCAGGTTACCCAGGTCAAGGACAACCAGGCCCTCATCCAGTTCGACGACGGCGATGCTGGCTGGGTGTTACTGGACCGCATTCGGCCGCTGGCGGTCCCGGTCGGTCAGAAGGTATTCAGCCGTCGCCGCATGGGCCCGCAGTTTTTCCCGGGCGAAATCCTCGCGGTGCGCGGCGACGAGGTGCTCGTGGGCTTTGCGGACGGCCACGACGAGGAGTGGGCCCGCGTCGCCGCCCTGCGCATCCCTTGCCAGCCAACCGGCCCCGGAGCCACTCCTGTCAAGGTCGCCTCGCACCTGGCCTTCATGCAGCACCTGCAATCGGGCGACCGCGTCTGGGCGCCGTGGGGCAGCACGACGCTGTTCGTCGGGACGGTGGATCGTGTGGAAGGGAAGGAGGTCCACATCCACTTCGACGACGGCGACCGCGGCTGGGTCCAGCTGGAGCAGGTCGTTCCGCTGCAGATCCCGGTCGGGCTGCGCGTCATGGGACGATGGCGAATGGGGTCGCAGTATTATCCGGGGACGGTAACCGAGGTTCAGGGAGACCGGATCCACATCCAGTACGACGACGGCGATAAGGAATGGACGCGGCCGGCGGCGCTGGCGTTGCCGTGCGAGCGGTTCGGCCCGGATGCGCGCCCGACCCGTGGGAGCGGCAACTCGAACGCGGCCCTGGGTTGGATCGTCCCGATCATCATTGGCGTGGTGCTGGTCTGCCTGCGTGCCGGGTGCCGTTGAGGACGCATCCACCACCTGGTTGGTGCAGGTGAAATCGGCATTCTTGCCCAGCCAGGCCGTGTGTAGAATACAGTTGGCGGATTGGTTCTCATATCATCTCGCGCGGACACCTCCGAAGCGGGATCCAGTCGTTCGCTGTGCGCGCCGGACACCGCGGGGGCATTCTTCAGCCCGGGCGCACGACCTACTTTGTAATCATGCGGCCGGGCAGTAGCGGCGTTGGCCGGTGGCGGTTTCCTGGCGGCGCTGCCAAAAGGCGTCGAGCGTGCCGTCGTCGCTGAGGTGGTCGGCACGCCATTGCAGGCTGGCTGCCGCCCCTTCTGCCGACCAGAACTGCGCCGTCCCCTTCACGCGCCGGCCGACCTGCTGGACCACCGACTCCCTCAGACTGCTGGTGATCGGCAGCCCCTGCCGGCGGTACTCGTCAGACCGCATCTTGGCTTGCTGGTTCCGCAAGTACGTCAGCGTCTGCTCCACGA
>DASPXY010000776.1:0-2803 GCA_035637055.1 Gemmataceae bacterium
CCGGGTGCGCGCGATCCACTTGACCCTGCACGCCGCGTTGAAGCAAGAGACGGCGTTACTGCGGGGCGTGGTGCCGCTGTTGCGTGACGGCAAGGTGGAGGTGCGCCGGGCGGCCTTGCTGGCGCTGGGTCTGGCAGGTCACGTCATTGCCGAGGACGACCTGTTGCCGCTGTTGCACGACACCGACGCGGAGGTGCGTCGCCTGTGCGAGGGGGCGTTGCGCGGCCGGGGCCTCAAGGACAGTCACATCAAACTCGCGCGGCTGATCTCCGATGCCGAGGCGGAAACACGGCGGCAAGTGGTATGCTACCTGGACGAGGTCGAATATCCCACAATCTGGCTGGAGCGCCTCACGCACGACCCGTGCCAGGCAGTGCGCGCCGCCGCCATCCGGGCCGCCGGCGAGAACCCCCTGGTGGATCTGGGGGAGCGCCTGCGCGAGGTGCGCGACGGCGACCCCAGCCCAACCGTCCGCCAGCTTGCAGGGTACTACCTGCAGCTGCGGGCGCAACCGCGCTGACTCACCGCGTCCTCCAGTCGTTCCGTCTTTCTCCCCTCGCCCCTTGGGGGAGAGGGGCTGGGGGTGAGGGGTCAAGCCAAGCACTGTTCCCACACTACACCCCTCACCCCCAACCCCTCTCCCCCAAGGGGCGAGGGGAGAACGGAACAGCCCTGGCGTCCCCCAGGTGCGCGCGCTTCACAATTGACTTCACGAACGACCGCGCGTACGCTTTAGGTAGTGTTTCACACACCTTGAAGGGGGGAGCCGCCACTCACTGCAAGCCTTTTTCCTGCCTGCCATCGGGCTTATCGCAGTGAGGTCGCGCGGCACAAAGGAGGACGCAAGCATGCTCAAACTCTGGGGATCTCGTAAACGAACCGACTGCGACGGCACCACGCGCCGCGATTTTCTCAAGGTCGGTGCCCTCGGCGCCACCGGCCTGATGTTGCCCGACCTGCTCCGCGCCAGGGCCGCAGCGCAAGCGTCCGGGAGGCCGACGCGCAATACCTCGGTGGTCTGGCTGTGGCTGGGCGGCGGCCCCACCCACGTTGAAACTTTTGACCCCAAGATGACCGCCCCGACCGAGTTCCGCAGCACCGTCGGCGCCATCCAGACGAACGTCCCCGGCATTGAACTCGGCAGCGTCTTCCCGCGCATGGGGCGCGTGGCGGACAAAATGGCGTTCGTGCGTTCCTTCGCGCATCGCAACTCCGGCCACGGCGGCGGCACGCACTGGGTCATGACCGGCTACGACTATCCCCCTGCCGACAACGGCCAGGCGCCAATCAAGCCCGGCCTGGGCGCCATCCTCGCCCGCCAGCGCGGCGCCAATAACGCCAGCACCGGCCTGCCGACGTACGTTCGCCTCGGCGGTATTCTCGGCGACGGCCCCGCCTGGCTCGGGTCGGCGTATGCTCCCTTCGACGTCGGCGGCAACGCCCGCAGGAACATGAACCTGCAGGTCACCCTCGATCGCCTCGCCGATCGCCGCAACCTGTTGCGCACTTTTGACACCTTCAATCGTCAGGCCGACCGTAGCGGCGTCGCGACCGGCCTCGACCAGTTCGAGACGCAGGCGTTCGACCTGCTGCTCAGCCGCGCCCGCGAGGTCTTTGACGTCGATCGCGAGGAACCGCGGACGCGCGACCTGTATGGTTCAACGCCGCTCGGCCGGCAGATGCTGATGGCTCGGCGGTTGTGCGAGGCGGGCGTCGGCTTCGTGACGATCCACTACGGCGGCTGGGACATGCACGGGCAGATCGCGCAGAGCATGCGCAACCTCGCTCCGCAGCTCGACCATGCCGTCTCGGCGTTCGTGCAGGACACTCACGCACGCGGGCTTGATGAGGACATCCTGCTCGTCATCACCGGCGAGTTCGGCCGTACGCCGCGCGTCAACGGCAGCGCCGGCCGCGACCACTGGGCGCCGCTCTCGACGCTGGCCCTGGCGGGCGGCGGGCTGCGCATGGGGCAGGTGGTCGGTGAGTCGTCGGCGAGGGCGGAAGTGCCGCGGACGCGGCCGATCACGCCGCAGGATCTGATGGCGACGGTGTTCCGCGTCCTTGGCCTGCCGCCAGACCTGCACTACAACGACCCGACCGGCCGCCCCGTCCCGATGGTCGATAGCGGGCGGGCAATTCCCGAACTGGTCTGAGAGACAGGATTCTCGTAACCGCGAACCGCCCGGCGGCGCCTCGGCACCACCGGGCGGTTTCGTCATTTACGGGGGAGCCGCAACCGATGGCCCCGCTCACTGGCTGGAAGCGCCTGCTCGCGGATGCCAACGAGTATCGTGGCGAAGGCAGCTATCCAATCCCCGCTTACTCCGAATTCATGCCGCCGCCACGCCTCGGCGTCAAACCCTACGGCACGCTCGATCCCTTCACCCAGCCGGGCGGCGATAACTGGGGCTGGAACGTCAGCGAATACGAGCAGGCCCATCAGCTGCGGCCCGGACTGGCCCTGATCGCTCGGGAAGTCCTCAAGGAGGCGATGAAACTCGGGCAGGGCCTGCCGGCGCCCCAGATCGGGCGGCGCAAACTGGAGAACAATCCTTACTGGCCGCCCGCGCTCGCCGCTCACGCCGGCAAACTGGCGCACGAACGGTACGTCCTCCTCCTCTCCCTCGCCCTGAGCCGCACCCAGGACGACAAGGGCCGCGTCCGCTGGACCTTGTTCGGGGCCAGCGAGCAGGGCCCGGCCAGGGCCTTCTGGGAAGGTTTGGCCCAGGCTCCGGCCGAACAAGGGCTGGCCCTGTTCCGGCGCCTGCTCACCGAGGTTCACGGCGTCCCCGCCGACGCC
>DASPXY010000777.1:0-3446 GCA_035637055.1 Gemmataceae bacterium
TGCCGCGCCGCCCTGCCACTTACCGCAACGGCGTCAGACTGCGGTTGCCTGTTGTGGTTCGGGAGACTATAGTTGCGCTGGGAGTTTGGCGTGCCGTCAAGGAGGAACGCCCCTCTTCTGGAAAGTGCGCTTCAGCTATGACTTTTCAACGACCGGGCGCCCTGTTATTATTAGGAAGCGATCGGATTGGCTTTCCGGGAGTCTACCCCATTTCGGGTAGGGCAACGAGGTAGCGATCCACTCCTCCTCTCCCACGGATCGCGACAGGCTAGTAAGCGAACAACGAGGTGGCCTCATGGCCCTGGCGCTGAACATCGGCAAGTGTACCCTGTTGGGTAACTACCGCGAAAACAATGAAGACTCGATCGAGGTCAAGCAGTTCCCCGACATGACCGTGTGTATTGTCGCGGACGGCATGGGGGGGCAGGCTGCCGGCGAGATCGCCAGTAAACGTGCCATCGAGGTCATCCCGCGCGAGTTGCGCAAGCACCTGGCGCAGGCGGCCGACAGCGAGCAAGCGCGGACGATCATTCGGCGCGGCGTCGTGCAGGCCAATGAAGAGATCATGGCGATGGGGCAACTCGACCGCGATCTGCGCAACATGGGCACGACCGTGGTGATGGCGGTCTGGCGCAAGGGGCCGGAGATGTACATTGCCGGGGTCGGCGACAGTCGCGCTTACCTGATCCGCGGGGACACGATCAAGCAGCTGACCATCGATCACTCCCTGGCGCAGGCGCTCGTGGAGAACAAAACGATCTCCGCCGCCGAGGCCCGCGAGCACCGCTTCCGCAACGTGCTCTGGAAATACCTGGGCACCAAGGAGGTCGGCGAGGGGCCGGAGGTGGGGGTAGAGACGCTGCAGGTCGGCGACCGCTTCCTGCTGTGCAGCGACGGCCTGACCGGGCCGGTGCCCGACCCGCAGTTGCTCAGCTTCATCAACGAGCATCCCGACGTGCAAGAGTGCGCCGATGGCCTGGGGCAGCTGGCGCTCGATCAGGGGTCGCGCGACAACGTCTCCTGCATCGTGATCGGGGTCACCGGAGAGGCCTAACCGCAAACGCCGACGAGCTGGTCCGGAGCGAGGTGATCAGACCTTGCTGCGGCGGGAATCGGAGAGGTGACGGGCTTTGCGGGGACTCGTACAACAACGGGATGCCATCCGACGCTCCCGGCGTGGTGGACTTCCTCCACGTCCCCCCCTCTGCGGAGACTGCCCTGGCGACGCTTGCGGAACCGCTGCGGCGGTGGTTCGCCCAGCGCTTCCGCGGTCTCACTCTCGGCCAGCGTCTGGCCTGGCCGACGATCGCTGCGGAACACAACTTCCTCCTGTGCGCCCCGACCGGCAGCGGCAAAACCCTGGCGGCCTTCGTCCCGATCCTGAGCCGTTTGCTGGCCACTCCTATTGCCTCGTCGGTGCGTTGCCTCTACCTGACGCCGCTCAAGGCGCTGGCCAACGACACCCTCCGCAATCTTCGTCGCCACCTCCGCGGAATTGCGACTTTTGCCCCACAAGAGACCGCTGCTCTCCGCGTTGCCCAGCGCACCGGCGACTCCTCGGCTCGCAGTCGCCGCAAACTGCTCCTCGAACCGCCCGACATCTTGCTGACCACGCCCGAGAGCCTGGCCGTCCTGCTAACGCAGCGAACGGCCAATGATCTCTTCGGCGGGTTGCGCTGGGTCGTCGTCGATGAGGTTCACGCCTTCGCGCAGTGCAAGCGCGGCGCCGACCTGACGGTGAGCCTGGAACGCCTCGAAGACCTGACCGGGCGACCGCTGCAGCGCATCGGGCTGTCGGCGACGTGTGCCCCGGTGGCGACGGCGGCGCGGTTCCTGGTCGGCCCCTACCGCCCCTGCACCGTCGCCGAGGTCGCGGCCACGGCGCCTCTGCAGGTGACCGTCGAGCCGCTATCCGAGTCCGCGGCCGGATCCCGCGGCTTCGTGGCAAGGCTCGTCGAACGCTTGCCGCCGGAACTGGAGGCGAACCGCACCACCCTGATCTTCAGCAATACGCGCAGCCTCACCGAACGCCTGGCCTGGGCGCTGCGCCGCCGCTTCCCCGACTGGGCCGAACGCATCGCCGTCCATCACTCGTCGCTGGCCCCTGCACGCCGCCGCGTCGTCGAGCGCGACCTGAAGCGCGGCCGCCTGCGCGCCGTCGTTAGTAGCACCAGCCTCGAACTCGGCATCGACGTTGGCGCCGTCGATGGGGTTGTGCTCGTGCATCCGCCCGGCGGCGTGGTGCGCTTGTTGCAGCGCGTCGGCCGCGCCGGTCACCGCCCCGGCAGACCGCGGCGCGGCCTGGTGCTGACCGCAGGCGCGGCCGAGTTGCTGGAAGCGGCCGTCACCGGGGCCTCGTGTCATGCCGGCCAGTACGAGCCGTTGCGCGTGCCGCGTCATCCGCTCGACGTGCTGTGCCAGCAACTCCTGGGCATGGCGGCCCTGCGCCGCTGGGGGGCCGACGAGGCGTTCGACCTCGTCCGCCGATCTCTCCCCTATCAAGACCTCGAAAGAACAGATTTTGACGACTGCCTCGCCTATCTTTCTGGCCGCGACCGTCAGGGCCGCGACTGGTTGCCGCCGCGGCTGCAGCGCGACGGCACCGATTTCATGATCGCCGACGAGCGCACCGCGAAGTTACTGCGGCGCAATCTCGGCACGATCCTGGCCGAACCGACGCGCTCCGTCTGCCTGGTGGACGGGCCGCCGGTCGGACAGGTCGATGAGGCGTTCGCGGATCGGTTGCAGCCGGGCGACCGCTTTCTGCTCGACGGCCGCTGTCTGGAATTGAAGCGACAAGAGAGCGGCAATCTCCTCGTTGAGGAGGTAGTCGGACGGCCAGCGGTGCCGCGCTGGGCCGGCGAGGGCTGGCCGCTGTCCCCCGAACTGGCACGGCGGCTGTACGTCCTGCGCGTGCAGGCAGCGGAGGCATTGCTGCACGGTGCCCCGGCCCTGGCGCAGCTGCTCGAACGCGATTACGCCCTCCACGGACCGGCCGCCGAGGCCCTCGTCGCGTACTTCCTGCAACAGGAAGCCGTCAGCGAGATTCCCGACGCCGTGACCTGCCTGGTCGAGTGCGTGCGCATCGGCAGCGCCGTCGAGTATTACGTCCACACGGACCTCAACCGGGCGGGCAACGATGCCCTGGCGCGAGTCGTCGTGTTGCGTCTCACGCGCGATCTGGGGCGTGGGGCGGCATCGCTCGTGGCGGATCTGGGGTTCCTGGTCTCCACACTCGGCGGCCCCGACCTGACGGCGGACGACTGGCGAAAACTGCGGGCGGCGACCGCATTCGAGCCGGATCTCGCGCGCGCCCTGGAGGATAGCCTCACCTTCCGCGAGCGTTTCCGGCGGGTCGCCACGACTGGGCTGATGCTGTTGCGCAATCCACTCGGGCGACGGCGTCGTGTGGGTGGCCCGAACTGGGGCGAGGAACAGTTGTTCGA
>DASPXY010000778.1:0-5142 GCA_035637055.1 Gemmataceae bacterium
TTCCAGAGTATTGAGACGTTCATTGGCAGTTAGGCCAGCCAGGCCGATACGTTGATCGGCGGCCTGTTCAACAGCTGGAGCATCACAGACAACAACAATGGCAGCCTGAGTGGGTCTGTCAGTGCTGCGTTCAGCTCCTTCGAGAACCTGATGGGCGGGGCAGGCGCTGACACCTTCCTGTTCACCAATGGCAAGGGCGTCACCGGCTCGATCCAGGGCATGGGTGGCGACGACACCCTCGACTACGCCCTCTACACCGCGGGCGTTACGGTCAACCTCGTTACCCATGCCGCGACCGCAGTCGGGGGAGGCGTGTGGGGGATCGAGAAGGTGCTCGGCACCGCTGCCAGCGACCTGCTGGTCGGCGACGCGGCCAACAACACCCTGGAAGGACGCGGCGGCGACGACGTGCTGATCGGCGGACTGGGCTCGGACAAGTTGTTCGGCGGCGATGGCAGCGACCTGCTGCTCGGGGGTAGCACGGCCTACGACGGCAACCCGGCCATGCTGGAGGCCATTCGGGCGGCCTGGGCACAGCCATCTTTGTCCTACGCAACCCGGATGGCCAACGTGCCCCTCAGCCCCTGGACCGTCCTGGACGACAACGCCACGGACTGGATGGACGGCGGCACGGGCGGGGCGGGTAACCAGGACTGGTTCTGGGGCCTGCAGAACAATGGTGACCCTTACCAGACGCCCGATGCCTTCGGCACCCTCGAAGCGGGCGAAGTGGTTTCGCAGCCGTTGGACGACAACGGTGGCTGATCCGGGCCAAAGGCCACGAGTATTTCGTCTCAGCCGCGCTCGCACCGGGCCACCTGCGTCGGTGCGAGCATCTTTCCCAACTTGTCAAACCTCGCCTTGTCCTCCGGCAGCGCCGTCGGCAGCAAGGTGGCCAGGCTTCCCCCTCCGGCATCAGAGGCGTTGCGGCGCCCCGGCAGGCGGCATCAGGGTTCCGTTTCGCGTGGAACGGAAACCCGACACCCCCTGCCGAACCGCGAACACCTCCTCGTTCACATGGCAAAATGCCAGGTATGCGTCGGGCTGCAACAAATCAGGTCCCCTTCATAGCCGGAGAAGGGGACGTACTGGGTCTCGATCCCGGCGTAGGCATAAACGATGTTCCCGCCCGCGGACACCGCCCTGGCAACCGCCTGGACCAGCGCCTGCCCCTCCCTGCCGCGCCTGGTCTTGCACCCCCCAAGTAAAAGCTTGCCGTTCTTCGCGAAATACGGCGCCAGCCGACTGAGGTAAGCCCCCTCGCCCGCCAGTTTGCCGGATCTACCGTCCAGAAACAGGCTGGTGTTGCCCGTGGAATCCTCGCGGGTCGAACACGCCACCCCCTGCTGACCTGGGCGGCCGTGGCCGTGGATGTACAGGGTTTGGATCTTGGCGTTGCCCGCCTTTTTCATGACCTTCGCCACCATGTCCCACACGCTCGTGGGGCTGAGCTCGCCCCCGGTGAACCAGGACTGGATCGAATTGAACACATCCCAAAACCCCCCTGTGGGATCGATGGAGGCGATGACTACTGCGTCCGACCTTTGGAAAGCCATACCCAACGAGCGGCGGGGTTTATCCCCGCCGGCCAGACGGCGGGGATAAACCCCGCCGCTCGTCCAAGTGTGTCTTTACAAAGGTCGGACGCAGTAACCCGTCGGTAGCACTCATGAGAATGCTCCTGAATGGGAGCACCGCCCAGGCCGGCAGGATGCTGGCGGCTAACTCCCGGAAGTTCTGTTACTGTTTCTGCCGTAGCCGTCCCTTCGCTACCTAGTACATCGCAGCCGGGCCGCGCTACCCGCCAGGCCACGCGGAAAAAAGAAGGACGATGCACGCCTCGCCGCCCCTCGGGATGGCTGGGGGTCGTCGGACTACGTGGGGGCCGTGATCCGGTTGTCAGGTCCGAGCCGAGGCACTACGATCGGCGCTGGGGCCTGGCCACCCCGGCATGAGCGTGGCCACGAGACCGGCTGCGAGCAACTGGGGCGGCGCGGGCCCGGTGTGTCGATGGGACAGCCGACCGCTGCCAGACGGCCTGGCGGCAGGAGCAGCGGCTGGCTGCGAAAGGCTACTACCTTGAGATGAGAGCAGAGGACGATGCATATTCCTCCGGCACGGAAGATCGTCACACTAACCCGAAGCGTAAGCGAGGGATCGCGATAACTCATTCCCTCGCTTACGCTTCGGGTTAGTGAGAATCTTTCGTGCTGAGGTCATAAGCACCCGCTCCAGCGAGGGCCGGGTTCACGACGTGGCGAAATGCGGCGGTTGGTGGGGCGCTACCCCCACGGTTCGCACACGACACCCGTGCCAGGGCTGTCTTCCTCGCCTTCAGCAGGGGGATAACGGATGCCGCGCTCACCCTGATCGTCACAGCAACCGCCGTGTTTCATTCACGGTCCGGGAGAGGCAGTCCGGTTGGAGTCCCGCCTTTAGCCGGTTTGGACGTCTCCACCGGCTAAAGCCGGGACAACCCGACCCCCTCCCCCGACCCTGTCTCAGTGCCTACAAAGTCGCATCCTCGTTCCTCATTTCCATTCCGCGATGCGCAGGTTGCGGAACTCGATCTCGATGGTGCCGTTTGCGTGCGTTTGGAGGTAGTGGTCGACGAGTTGGCGGGCGGTGCTCGTCTCGGGCCTGGCGGAAATCACCGGCGCCTTTCCGCCAGGGGCGACGAAATCTTCGAGCGTGACGCCTTCCGGCTCGTGCAGGGCAGACAGGGACGGACATCATTTCTGGCGCGGCGCCTTCGCCGCCTTTTTCAGGGCCTCCTCATCGACCGCGGCCCCGAGGAAGCGGAAGTCCGCCCCGGTCAGTTCGGCCCCCTCCCAGTTGACGTCCTCGAAGGTCGTCCCGGTGAGGATGGTGCTCGGGCCCATCTTCGCGCCCTTGAGATTGACGTTTTTGAAGACCGCGAAACTCAGGTTCGCCTGCGTCAGATCGACCCCTTCCAGGCTCACGTTTTCAAACGTCGCCAGCGAGAAGTTGGCCTCCTTGACATCCTTGACAGGGGAAAAATCGCAGAAGCGGAAGGTCGCCAACGGCTCGGTCGCGTCGGCCGTCGCGCCGACCACTTGCTTCGCCTCGACCTTGCGGGGAGCGTCCTTCGTGCCTGCGAGCTGCATCCCGCGACGGGCACCCAGGCTGACGTCGTTCCGCGTCACCTCGAACCGGATCGGGAAGACCTCGGGCACCTGCTCGTCCTTGGTGCGTTCCGCTGTCTTCGTGCGCGTGGAGTTCAGGACGGCGTGCAGGCTGATCTGGTCGGCGAGGGCGCCGCGCTTCTGCAGGGCCTCGATGAAGTAATGAGCGAACACGCCCCGCTGAAACTCCTTGTCCGCCTGCGACGCCGTGCCGGGGCGGCTGCTCTCGACGATGTAATAGTCGCCGCGAACGTCCTCATCGCCGACAAGAGGCGGGGCCCGTCCGCTTCCTGGCGTTAGCACGGTCCGGCACGCCTCGATCAGCAGCACCTTGTACTTCGCCGGCTGCGACTGAATCTGTTGATTGAGAACCTGGGTCGAGTACCAACTTTTGACATAGTCCTTGTCGGTTTCCGGGCGCTTGGCGTCCGCGGGGAGCAGATACCCCTTGCCCTGGTCCTGCGCGCCGTGAGCGGCGATGTAGACCAGGAGCAGCGTTTCGTCCTCCGTCTTGCCGCGGAGTTTGTCGCGCAGTTCGTCCCGGAAAAGTTTCAACATGTTCTCCCGAGTCGCGTCGGTTCTCGGTTGCCTCTTGCCGTTCTCCTTCTTGCCGTTTTGCTTCTTGGTCTCATCCTTCGCCGCGGGCGGAGGCGAGGTGAGCTTGATCACATCGAAGCCGAGCCGCTTCAGGCGCGACTCGATCTCATCTACGTCCGCTGCCGGCGTCGGCAGGGTGAGCGATTTATCGTCGTACTTGGAAATGCCGATGAGGACGGCAAGGCGGTACTTCGGGGCCGGGGCAAGGGGCTGCTGGGCGTTGAGCAAGCCCACCAGCACCAACCCGAGAGCAATGCCGGCCAGGCGGAGGGTGGTAACAAGTCTCATGGGTGTTCCGCTTGATGGGAGATCGTTAGGGGGTCGATTGGTTACGTCAACGGGGATAGTAATAATGCGATGACGGGTAGTAATAGTAGATGATGGTCGGCGGCTCGCACACGGCCGTCGGGGTGGTGCTCCCACCCGACCCGGAGCCACTGCGGCGGATGTCGGCTACGTCTTTGCGGAGGTCTCGGATCGCTGCCGTCTGAGCCTGCAGCAGGCGCGTCAACTGCGTGATCGTCTGCCCCTGCACCTCGGCGCGGTGCGCGAGGCTGGTGATTGTCTGCTGCTGGGTCTGGATCTGCTGGCGCTGGTCCTCGATCCTGCCGGACGACGCCGCAAGGTCGGAGCGCAGGGCCTTCAGTTCGCCTTCCAGGACAATCAGCCGCAATTCCTCCGCAGGGGCCTGTTTCGTGATGGCGGCGTTCTGCTTGGTGAGGGCCGCGCGCTTCGTCTCAAGGAACTCGCTGGCCTTTTGCACCGCCGGGTTGTCCCTGTAGAAGCGACTCGCCTCCAGGCTGTCGAGGTTCTTGCGCATCTGCTTGAGGAAGGCGTCCGACTGATACGCCGCGCGCACGGCATCGGTGCCTTTTTTCAATTCGTTCGCGTGCTCGCCGACTAGCTCGCCCAGTTGCCAGAGGGCGAGCGCCTTCTCCAGGGGCGTGCGTGTCGGGTCCGGTTTCTGCGCCACCTCGCGGGCCTTCTCCCAGAGCTTGATCTCATCGGGGGAGGTGATGAAGCCGGGCCGGTCGTAGTCCTGGCCAAGGGCCGGCTTGCCGGCCAGACATACAAGGACGAGACTCACGAACCATCTCCAGGTTCCGCCCTGGCGGGCGAGCCATTTGCGCGAGAGCATGGGTTTCCTCCAGATGGGCCGCATGGGAAAATAGGCAATATGCACATTTTGGGAAATACCGCACGATCGTAGAGTGGGACAAGGTGGATGTCAAGTGTTTTCCCTTCCAGGTGCCCGTGTCGTGTGGGCAGCTGAAAAGTTGGTGGAATCTTTGTACACAAAAGGGCAAGCGGTCGTTTCGACGAAAAATCCACTCCCCGCCTCCGAGGAACTGCCATGTCGCAAGCTCTCTCTGTCGCACAAGAAGCCGAGGCGCGCTTG
>DASPXY010000779.1:0-10214 GCA_035637055.1 Gemmataceae bacterium
CATAGGAACCCCTGCTTGCTTCCTACAATGCCGGGGTCAACGTCTCGTGGTGCGCGAGGCCGAGGCATGGTGAGGATCCGGTGTCCGCGCCACTTAACTCGCCACCGCCTGCGGCGGCGACTCGTGATTCGTCACCGCCTCCACGCCGTTCTCTGCCGACATCACTAGCCCCGCGAACACGCCGCCCTGTTGTAGCAAGCTCTCGTAGGTGCCGACCTCCACAATCCGGCCATCGTCGAACACGAAGATGCGATCGGCGTCGCGCAACGTGGACAGCCGGTGCGCGACCAGGATCGTCGTGCGGTCGTCGCTGGTGATCCCCAGCGCCAGTTGCACGTGCCGCTCGCTGATATTGTCCAGCGCCGACGTAGCCTCGTCGAGGATCAGTACCGGGGCCTGCTTGAGCAGCATGCGGGCGATGGCCAGGCGCTGCCTCTGCCCGCCGGAGAGGTTCTGGCCGCGCTCCGTCACCACCGCGTCGTAGCCGCCCGGCATTGCCATGATTTCATCGTGCAGGTAGGCCAGTTCGGCGGCCCGACGGATCTCCTCCGGCGTGGCCTTCTCCTGCCCGTAGGCGATGTTCTGCGCAATGGTGCCGGCAAAGACGAACGGCGTTTGCCCGACGTAACCAAATAGCTTGCCAATGTCCGCCCGCGACAGTTCCTCCAAAGGTCTGCCGCCCACGTTGACCCGGCCGCCGCAGGGATGGATCAGGCGCAACAGCACCTTGAGCCAGGTGGACTTGCCGCAACCCGAACGGCCCGCCACACCGATCGTCTCCCCGTGGCGGATCGTCAGCGACAGCCCGTCGAGGGCGCACACTTTCTGGTCCGATGCTGTCTGATACTCAAAGTGGAGATTTTCGATCTCGATGAGCGGCTCGCCCGGAGCTACCCGCAACGCATGTTCGCCCTGAACGGCGAACGAGGGATCGGGCGGCTCGTGCAGCATTTCCAGCAGGTCGCCGACGCGCAGGCTCGCCTCGTGCCCCTCGTCCAGAACGCGATGCACCTCGCTCAACGGAGCCATCACGTTCAGGAACAGGATCGAGAACGTCAATACGTCACCGGCGCTGACCGTACCCTGAATCGCCATGTAGATCGCCAGGGCGAGGACGAGGATATGGAAAAAGCCCTCGTTGAGCGCCTTGGCCGAGCCGAAAAGGGCCATTTGAAAGTGATGACGGATTTCCTGCGTCCGGCGTTTTTCGGTTGCCCGCGCGATGCGCTCGGCCTCCTGAGCATGTGTGTTGGCGGCGCGCACGTACTCCATGCCTCCGAGTTGTTCCACCACAGCGCCGTCGATCTCCTCGCAGTTGCGCATCAGCTTGAGTCGCACGCCCTTTTGCGAAATCAGCTGGCGCACTGTGAGGAAGACGGCCATCGGAATCACGCCGAGCATCACCAGGCCCAGCCAGGGTTGCTGGAGCAGCGCCGCCAGCAGCGCGAACAACCCGGTGAAGATCGCAGGGAAGAAATCGAGAAAGCCGATGCGCAGGAAGCGCACGAAGCCATCGACACTGCGGAAGATCCGGCCGTGCAGCGTCCCCACCTTCTCTGCCGCAAGCGAGGTGAGTTCCACCGTCATCAGGTGCGAGATGAGCCGCACGCTCATGTCGCGATTGACCTGGGTACAGGTGTTCTCGACCAGGTAGCGGCGCAGGACGTTGAGAATTTCGCGCACCACGTAGATCCCGGCGATGATCGCCAGAAACCCTGTGGCGAGCCGGTAGAGTTCCTCGGCAGCGGAGCCTTCGCGGGCGCCGCGATCGACCCCGTCGAGCATGCGGCCTAGCAGCACGGGCAGGGCCGTGTTGCAGAGCCCCACACCGACGATGACCAGGGCAGCTCCTCCCAGGGACAACTTGTGCTTTCGCGGCACCAGTCGCCAGACTTCCCGGGCGCGCTGCATGATGAGGCGCGCCTCGGAGGCGAACCCTTGCTTCCTTCCATCGGTACTCATGAGGGATCATCCCCGAGACGATCGACCCAGCCGGGTCGCGCCATTCATTTCCACGCAGCAAAAATCCCGAAGGGAGAGGGGAATTCGGCGGAAAGTGGCCGCGACGAGGTTACTGGGTGAGTGTTCCATCTTGCGGCGGACGAGCGCGGCGCCCACCCGGAAGCGGGTTGCTGGGCAGCGACGTGCTCTCCAAAAGGGAAGCCAGCTTCCGATCGACCATCTGCGCCGGAGTCAGGCCGGCGCGCGCATCGGCGACCAGCGTTTCCTCCTCAGTCGCAACCGCAGCGGCAGATGCCAGCACATTTGCCTGGTGAAAGTGGTAATGCGTGTCGTTGACATTCATGGTTGTTGTCCTCCTGGAAGTCGTTGCGAGCCACTCGGGCGCCTCTCTACCACGCAAGGGTCGTGCCAAGACCGGGGTGGAGTGGGCCCACCAACTGTTCGCCGAATCTTCGCAAAATCCATGTCCACTTTTTCGCGCCGATTTCGATGCTTAAAGAAGGCGCTCTCGTGGTGTCCTCTTTCGCTCACGCTGGAGGTACGCACCCATGATGGACAGCGTGTTGATCGACGACACCCCGGAAGTGTTTCAGGTGGACACGCCTCTCTTGCGGCGAATGGTCCAGGTTTGCGGCGTGGCGCCTGCCGACGTCGAGGATGTCGAGCAAGAGGTCTGGCTGGCGCTCGTGCAGCGCCCGCCAGCCAGTGCCGGCACGAACCAGCCGCTCGCGTTGCGGGCGTGGCTCGCGCGCGTGGTGAAGAGGAAGGCCGTGGACGCGTATCGGCGCGCTACCCGTAACCGGCCGGACGACCTGAGCCTGGTCGTGGCAGCGGGGCGGGAGCCTGCGGTTCCGCAACCGGGGCCTGCGCTGGCCCTGGAGCAGCAAGAGCAGTGGCACTTGCTGAACGCCGCCCTGGACGAGATCCGGCTGCGGTTCGGCGACGTCAACAGCCGCATTCTCGAGCTGCGCTTCTGGGAGGAGCAGAGCGTGGCGCAGGTGGCCGCTACCCTCGGACTGAGCGAGGAGGCTGTCCGCGTCCGCCAGCACCGCATGATCTGCAAGCTGCGGCTATTTCTTAACACCAAAGAAGATAATGAGTTGCGTCATGAAAATCGGGGGGGCAGAGAACTCCCGGCCGCCGGCGACGAGCACTTGAGAAGAAGAAGCGAAAAGAAGTGTAACGTGGCAGGGGGTGCCGCGATTATTCTTAGAGAGGCTCTTGCTGGCCTCTGTTTCCGAGAGGGAGGTCAGCCGCCTCAACGTACCGGGTGCGCACCCAGTGCGCTCACCACTTCTCGGAAGGAATACGCTGTTGGAGTTGAGGATGTACAAGACACTTTCTGCCGCCTTCCTGGCGACGACCCTCCCCTGGCTTGCGTGGAGCGTCGCTGCGCAGGAAAAAGGCAAAGCCGACCAACGCGATGTGCCGGGCAAAGGCGGGGGACGCCCAGGCTCGCCCGGGGTCACCTATACGAATCGCGCCGCCGCGGCGCGGGTAGACGCGCCGCGGGGGACTGCCTTGAAGATTTACACCGTCACGGCGGATGGCAAATCCTTCACGATCAACGGCTTCAACAAGAGCGAGTTCACGCTGGCCTTGGCATCCGACGATCGCATTGTGCGGCAAGGAGGCGTGGCCACTTTCCACCCGAGTACCACCTTCGCCGAGCAGTACGCGAAGGGCAGCCTGCGTGTCGGAACGCTTTCCGGCTCAGGCAATATCTGGACGGTACGTGGCCCCCTGGAGGATGCCTGGCTGAGCAGTTGGTCCCGCAGCGCCAAGCCGCCCCGGTTGCCCGAGGATGGCAAGAGCGTGATCATCCCTGCGAAGGAACTTCAGCCAGGAGGCGAGGCGCTCTGGTTGAGGTTTGCGACTGGCCCACGAGAGCAGCTCCCGTCATTCCTGATTGTCGCCACCCTCCCCGCACAGGAAACAGAAAAAGCCGACAAAGCCGACAAAGGCGATCAGCAGGCCAAGGAGGCCGCCGAGCAGTTCCTAAAAGCGCTGTTGAAGCCGGACCTTGAGGCGGTCATGAAGACCGTGGACGTCCCGTTCTGCCTTCAGGGGAGGGAGAACATCAAAGACCACGAAAGGCTGAAAAAGCTCCTTGAATCTTTTCTTGCTCCAGCTCTTGCGAAGTGGGAGTACAAGGCAGGGGCCGTCGCCGCGTTCGGTTCCTTGCCGGAGAATATCTTCAGCGAGAGCGAACACAAACTCTTCAAGGAAATCCTCACGAAGACAGACTGTATCGTGCTTTTTCCCCTCCCCAGGAGAGCCACCGCGATCGCGGTTCGAGTCGAGGAAACCAAGGCGAGGGTGGTCGGTATTCGTTTCGGGCTTTCGCCCCTCACCTTGGCCTTTGTCGCGGAGCAAAAAGATAAGGGCGACAAACGCGCGGTGCAGGCGAGAGAGATTGCCAAAGAAACAGTCCAAAATTTCCTGAAAGCTGGGAAGACTAAGGATCTCGAGAGCATCATGAAGCTCGTCGAGGTGCCTTGGAGCAACGGCGGGCTCCGGACCATCAAGGACCGAGAGGAATTGAAAAAACAATTCAGCAATTCCCTTGAGCAAGGGCGGGGAATGCCAGGGGCAGACATCTTCCTCATCGCCAGGTATGGGCCCATCCGCGAACTCTTTGCCGAACCTGGACGCGACTTCGACCAAATTGTCGGGAAGGAGGATTGGGTTGTATTCACGCGCGGGGAAGGGAAACAGAAGGAGAACGTGGGAATGTTGTTCGTGCGCGTGCGCGAGGGGGAAGGCAAAATCATCGGTGCTGGGCGGTAGGGCGGCCGTGGGTGTCCCGACAGTCAGCGGCTGCCTCCGACGCGGCCAGTGCGAATCACCGCATTGTCGGGATGCGCTGCCCTTGTCGATCTCTGCATCCATACGGAATCGCAAATTCACCAAAGGAGGGAGTTTGATGGGGTTGTCACAATGGCTTCGCAAGATCTTCAGCCGTCGTCGTCAGAACATGATGTCCCGAGCGCCTGTTCGCTATCGGGCGCGTTTGGAGATTCTGGAGGACCGCATCGTCCCAGCCTGGGGCACGTTCCCGGCCGGTGCCTTGGAAATAACTGACATGGTGCCCCCTGCTCTGGTGACCTGGGTAGAGCCGAACAGGGTCACCACCAACACCGTCCCCCGGAATGATGTCTTGGCTGCGACGCTGCGGGTGACCGTGAGGTTCACAAATGAGGAGAGGAATCTCATGGCAGGCGCGGGTGGAACGACGATCTCCCAAGAGATGTGGCTTGAGGAGGACAATTGGCCGGTTGATCGGACCGTCGGGTCAGCGAATGCGACGTTCTCCATGCGGAGTGCTCCGGGGATTCCTGGGCCGTCCTCAACAGGCATGGATTTCCGCCCACCGTCCTTTTCCACTTGGCTGCAGATGGAGATCAACAACCACCAGTTTTGGGAGAGCGACACCGTCCCCTACAAGGGCAGCGTCTTGCACGGTCTGTCCGATACGGATACAGACCAGATTTGGTTGACCCCGGGAGCGGTGGCCGCCGGGGGAGTGCTGCCAGCACGGACCATCCGGCGAGGCTCACCCGGGGTTGCCTACGGTAGACTCGCAGCCGCACCGCAGGTCGATGCCCCTGCGTTCGCGAGTTTGAGGATCTATACGGTCACGTCCGATGGCACCTCGTTTACGATCAACGGCTTCAACGACAGTGGGGTGACGCTGGCGTTGGCCTCCGACGATCTTCTCGTGCCTCCCAGCCAAGGCACAGCCGCCGCCTTCGACCCAAACGTAACCTTCTCCAATCAGTATGACGACGGCGCCACGGGTGTCGGGACCATTTCCAGTTCCGGTAATGTGTGGGCGGCACGAGACGACGCGGGGGATCTGTGGCTCACGAGCTGGGCACATACCGCCAAGCCGCCTGTCTTGCCCGAGGATGGCGAAAGCGTGACTTTCGACGCGGACGACCTTCAGCCAGGAGGCGGGGCTCTCTGGTTGAATTTTCCGACAGATTCGGGAGAGGACACCGTCTCTTTCCTGATTGTCGCAGATGCGAGCAACACGACGATGACGCTGGCTTCTTCGGCCGATACCTCGGATTACGGTCAAAGTGTGACCCTCACCGCCACGGTCGATCACCTGGCAGGCGGCTCGGGCACGCCGACCGGAACCGTCACGTTCTACGACTACGATCCGATAACGCAAAGTTCGGTTTCGCTCGGCTCGGCGACCTTGGTCGATGGCCAGGCCAGCCTGACGACCAACGCCCTCGCGGTGGGCGCCCATACGATCCGGGCGGCCTACTCGGGCGATAGCACGTTCAACCTCGATGCCGCTGAGTTGTCCCAGACCGTCAACGCGCTGGAGCCGACCCTGAGCGTCAGCGCTGACGGCGGCAGCTTCACTGGCTCGGCGTTCGCCGCCACCGCCACCGTGACCGGCGTCCTCACGGGCGTGGACGACACACCGGCAGCCAGCCTCGAAGGAGTAACGCCGACCCTAATCTACTACGCCGGCAGCAGCGCCAGCGGCACGCCTCTCGCTGGGGCGCCGACGCAAGCGGGCACCTACACGGTGGTCGCTGCCTTCGCGGGGAGTGCGGATTACACCGCGGCCAGCGCCAGCACCACCTTCACCATCAGCAAGGTAGCGCCCACCCTCAACCTCAGCGACGAAGGCGGTTACTTCACCGGCGATCCCTTCGCCGCGATCGCCTCGCTTGCCGGCATCGTGACCGGCGTGGATGATACGCCTGGCAATAGTCTGGAAGGCGTCGCGCTGATCCTGACCTATTACAGCGGCATGTCCGCCAGCGGCGATCCCCTGGAGGGAGCGCCCAGTGACCCCGGCACCTACACAGTGCGCGCTTCGTTCGCGGGTAGTAGCGACTACGACTCCGCCTACGCCGACGTCACCTTCACCATCTCCCCCAATATGGGGTAAAGGATGGGCCGCAAGCCGACCCGCACCTCCGCCTTGACCGGCTCGCGGGTCGGCGGTCTGGAGACTGCTAACCCGCGAGCGGGCATCCCTCAGCCCAGGACGACTCGGATTTCGTGCATCCCTTCGCCGGAGAGTTGAACCCAACCGTCGCAGGGCTGGCCATCGACGATGAGGGCACGCACGCTCTGGCCTGTGCCGGCCGTGTTGTCCACGGTGATTCGGTAGGTCGCCGAGCGGCGATGGAAGGTGATCTCGAAGGAGTTCCAATGGGGCGGGACGCAAGGGGCCAGGGTCAGACGGTCCCCGCGCAGGCGAAAACCAAGTATCGATTCCAGGGCCACGCGATAGAGCCAGGCGGCGGAGCCGGTGTACCAGCTCCAACCGCCGCGGCCGGTGTGCGGTGCCTCGCCGTAGACGTCCCCTGCTGCCACGTACGGCTCGATGCGATAGCGGGCGACGTCCTCCGGCGTCGAGGTGTGCCGGATCGGATTGAGCAGATCCAATAGCTCAGCAGCCAGGTCGCCGCGCCCCAGGAGGGCGAACGCCTGCACCACCCAGACCGCCGCGTGCGTGTACTGCCCGCCATTCTCGCGGATGCCGGGGACGTAACCCTTGATGTAGCCGGGTTGGAGTTTCCCCTGATCGAAAGGCGGCGTGAATAGCAGGATCAACTTGTCGTTGCGGCGCACCAGCCGTTCGTTGACCGCGTCCAGGGCTTGCCGCGCTCGCGCCGGGTCGCCAGCACCCGAGAGCACCGCCCACGATTGGACGATGGAATCGATCTGGCATTCCTCGTTGGTGGCCGAGCCGAGCGGCGTGCCGTCGTCGAAATACGCTCGCCGATACCAGCGCCCGTCCCAGGCGTTTTCCTCGATGGCGTGCCGCAGTCGCTCCGCCTCACTCCGGCAGGTCGCAGCCCACGCATCGCGGCGCGCTTCTGCCAGTTCGGCGAACTGGCTCAGGCAGGCCAGCAGGAACCAGCCGACCCACACACTTTCGCCGCGCCCTTCGATGCCGACGCGGTTCATGCCGTCGTTCCAGTCGCCGGAGCCCATCAGCGGCAGGCCATGAGCGCCGAAGCGCAGCCCATGACGCAGGGCGCGCACGCAGTGATCGTACAGCGTTCCCGATTCGTCGGCCGCTGTCGGCTGGCCGTACTCGTCCTCCTGCCCTGGCTTGAGCAGCGGAGCACGCAGGTAGGGCACGACCTCGTCGAGGACCGCCGCATCGCCGGTGATCGCGACGTAATGGCAGACGACGAAGGGGAGCCAGAGGTAATCGTCGGAGAAGCGGGTGCGCACGCCTTTACCAGTGGGCGGATGCCACCAGTGCTGCACGTCGCCCTCGACGAACTGCCGTGCAGCGGCCCGCAGCAGATGCCCGCGGGCTTCCTGCGGCGCTCCGTAGACCAGGGCCATCGCGTCCTGCAACTGGTCGCGAAAACCGTAGGCCCCGCCGGACTGGTAGAACGCTGAGCGGCCCCAGAAGCGACAACTCAACACCTGGTACGGCAGCCAACGATTGACGAGCAGGTTGAGCGCAGGCTCGGGCGTCCGCACCTGCACGGCCGTCAATATACGCTCCCAGCGCTCTTTCATCTCCTCGAAGGCGGCCTGCCTTCGATCAGCCGCCTGGTACTTGCCGACGAGCGCTCGCACCGTGGCCACGTCCGGGGCGGCGCCGAGGAGAAAAACGATCTCTTTTTCGCCACCCGGCGGCAGCTCGAACCTGGTTTGCAGGGCGGCGCAGGGGTCAAGGCCGGCGCCGACGCGGCCGGACAATTCGACGCGCGCCAGGGCAGCCGGATGAGCGATCGAGCCGTTGCGGCCCAGGAACTCGGTGCGGTCTCCGGTCAGCGTGCGCGGCCGCTCGCTGACGTCGGCGAAGGCGACCTGGGCCGCGTAATCCTGGTTGAAGGGATTGCGCGCGAACAGCGCACCGCTCTCCGCATCGACCTCAGTGCGAATGTACGGGGCGGACAGATCGCGTACAGTCCCGAGTACCCATTCCGCGTAGAACGTGGCCGAGAGGCGGCGCGGTTTCTTCCCCGTGTTGCTCAGGCGCAGGACGATCAGTTTGACGGGATCCGTCGCCGGCACGAAGACACGAAGTTCCTGGGCGAGTCCGTCGCGCTCCTGCTGGTAGATCGTGTAGCCCTGGCCGTGCCGCACCAGGGTGCCGGCGCTACCGCCGAGTGGGCGAGGCGTCGGCGTCCATACCTCGCCGGTCGCCTCGTCACGCAGGTAGACGACCTCGCCGGGCGGATCGGTCACGGGATCGTTGCTCCAGGGCGTGAGGCGATTCTGCTGGCTGTTGCTGGCCCAGGTAACTCCGAGCCCACTTTCCGATGCGAGGAAGCCACACACCGGGTTCGCCACGACGTTGATCCACGGTGTCGGCGGCAGGCCCTCGGCAGTGACGGCCAGGACGTACTCGCGCCCGTCCGGCGTGAATCCGCCAAGCCCGTTCGGGAACAGCAGGTCAGGCGGCAGGGGCAGCGGCTTGTGACCGCCCTTCGTTGCGGGCCGCTTGCCCGGTTTGGTAGCGAGTGGTTCCGGAAGGGGCGCGGCCGGCTCGACGCGACCGACCTGTGCGGCCAAGGTGCCGCGCCGACCGGACAGCACGACACGCGCGGCCACTTCCAGCAGGACACGATCCTCGCGCGGCAGCTGGTCGGCCTTGAGCAAGAACACACCGCCCGGTTTGTTGAGCAGCTCGCGCGAGTCACTGCCGCGTACCGCGTCCTGAAGTTGCTTGTACAGTTCCTCAAAGTAGGTGGTCGCTTCCTCGCTGAGCAGTACCAGATCGACCTCAAGGCCCTTGAGCCGCCAGTAAGCATGCGCGGCGAGCAGGCTGCGCGCCAGCGGCATCTCCTCGCCCGACTGGATCACCGCGAGAAGGATGGGACGGTCGCCCGAGATGCCGTGTCGCCACAGGCCGGGCTGCCCCTGTGTGTTGGCGGCCTGCACCGCCGGGGCGGCCCGCAGCGCCGGCCCGGCGTAGACGAGATGCGTCGCCAACCGCTGGAACAGGTGGGCCTCCTCGGTGGACAGGCGCAGGTGCCGCAGTTCGACCTGACTGTGAGCCCAGGCGAGATCGAACGCTCGCAGGACCGCCTGCGGGTCGGCGTAGTGGTCGGCCAGCGCCAGCGCCTCCTCGTGTGTCCGCGCCACCGCCGTACAGAAAGCGACCGAGGCGGAACCACCCGCCGGCACCACGATACGCACGCGCAGGCTGACAATCGGATCCAGCACGGCGCCGGTCATGCCGGACAGGACTGCGCCCGGTGCCAGCGCTGCGGGGTTGGCAAGCGTCCGCCCGCGCCCCAGGAACT
>DASPXY010000780.1:0-8752 GCA_035637055.1 Gemmataceae bacterium
CGTCGCGCAGGTAGATCTCGTAGCCCACCTCGGCGGTCCAGCCGGTGCGCGTCACGATCACCGGGATGCCGTCCAGCTGCGTCTCGAAGAAGTGGTAGTAACCGAGTTGCATGGCTCGATCGCCGAACAGGGTTTCCACGACCGCCTTGGCCTTGGGGCCCTGGATCTGGATCGGCGAGACGTCCGGTTCCGTCAGGTTGACCTTCATGCCTGCCCCCACCGCCACGCCCTTGGCCCAGAGCAGCACGTCGCTATCGGCCAGCGCCAGCCAGAAATGGTTCTCGCCGAGGCGCATCAGCACCGGGTCGTTGATGATGCCGCCGTCGGCCGCGGTGATGATCACATACTTGCCCTGGCCGACGGGGCATTTCGACAGGTCGCGCGGCGTCAGCAGGTTGGTGAAGGCGAAGGCGTCGGGGCCGGTGATCTCCACGTTCCGCTCAACGGACACGTCCCACAGAGTCACGTGCTCCAGTAGGTGCCAGTATTCCTCCTCCAGTTCGGCGTACCGAATCGGGAAGAACATGTGGTTGTAGACGGTGAAGCCCTTGGGGCCGTAGCGCTGCGTGGCCTCGAAGTAGGGCGTACGGCGCAACCGCGCGCCGCACTGCACCAAACGCATGTCGAAGGGGGTAGTCATGGCATTTCTCCTTGGGATACGGTGTCCGTCCGCGTGAGTATATCTTGGAGAGTGGTGAGTGGATAGTGGTTAGTGGTCAGTGAAAAAAGTCATTTTCCCTCTTCACTAACCACTATTCACTAGCCACTCACCACTCAATGAAGTAGGTACTGCGCCAGCAGGCGATGGAAGTGGTAGCCGCCTGCCTCGCGCTTGACGCTGAAGCGGCCGGTCGCGAACGAACGGCTCTTGAGGCCGCGCTGCACTTCCTCGCACACCTCCATGTCTTCGAGTTGCACCTGATGAGCCACGGCGAGGCTCTGTTCGATGAAGTGTTGTGCGTCTGGGCCCTCGGTCTGGGCGAAATAGAAGTCGAAGATCACCTTGCAGCGATCCGGCCCTAGCGGCAAGACCAGGTTCGTGTCCATCACACCGCGGTAGAGGTTGATCATCAGATTGGGAAAGATCCACCAGTACCAGGCGCTCTCTCCCGTCCGCACCCGGGCGACGGTCGGGTCGTTCGCCGCCTTGAGGGGGCTGATCTGCACGGTCGTGTGGCCGCTGATCTCGGTGCGATACTTGGCGTAATCGAGCGCTCCCGCCAGACCGGGGTGGACCGTGTTGACGTGATAGCCGCCGTCCTGGTAATTATCGATGAAGACTTTCCAGTTACAGGGCATCTCGTACTCGCGCCGGGCGACGAAGCGCAGCGTTTCCAGATCGAGTCCGGCAGTGCGCGCCGGCAGCGGGGCGAGGAAATCGGCGAGCGGCGGCGCCTGTTCGACCGGCGGATTGTGGACGAAGACGAGCGGCCCCCAGACCTCGACCGCGAGTGGCGGCAGCCCTTGCTGCTCCTTGCAGAAGTCCGCGACGCCGTCGAACTCCGGGGTGCCGCGCAGCCGTCCGGTCAGGTCGTAGGTCCAGCCGTGATAGCGGCAGCGCAGTTTCGTTAGCTTCCCTTGCGGCTCGTTGATGACCTGCGCGGCGCGGTGACGGCAGACGTTGTAGAACGCGCGCAGCACACCCTGGCCGTCGCGCACGACCAGGACCGGCTCACCGGCGATCTCGGCGGTGAGGAACGAGCCCGGCTCGGCGACCTGGTCGGCACGGCCGGCAACGACCCAGGAGGCGCCGAAGACGCGGCGGCTCTCCAGGGCGTAAATCTCGGGATCGAAGTACCAGGCGTTGGGAATCGTGTGCGCCTTCTCCAGCGGCAAGGTCGGATCGAAGGCGTTAAGTTTGTCGATCAATTCGGCAGGCATTGCGTTGGCTCTCCTTTCGTTGCCTCATTCTGCCGAATGCCGCGAAAAACAGCAACGGGAACGGGCGGCGCTCGATCCTCAAGGGATGTCTTCCTCCCCTCTCCCACAAGGGACGGGGAAGCCACAGGAGGAATCGTGAAAAAGGGCGTTCAGGTGGGTGCGTAACGGGTTAGGCCGGGCACACGGTCGAAATCTGCGTCGTGGCTGGCCAGATGCGACAGGCTGTGGTGCTGCATGACTGTGACGACGAGAGCGTCATTTGTCAGCAGGCCGAACTGGACGCAGACATCGGCGGCGCGGGACACCAACGGGCCGTTGACGGGCAGGATCTGGATGCCGATCAGGGCCAGGTCATCGACCACCGAGCGATGACGGGACAACCGCTGGAGTTCGGTCGGATGCTGTTTGAGCCAGTTGGCGATGCCTGCCCAGGGCCGGCTGAACAACTTGGCCGCTTCCAGGGTCATCACTCGGTGCATCACGTCCCCAAGCACCTGCGCGGAGGTAAAGCCGTCCAGTTCATGGTTCTCGATTCGCAACAGGAACTGGGCACAGGGCGGACCAAAGACGGGATGCGGTTCGTAGTGGTAGACAAAGATGTTGGCATCCACGAAAATGGCCGAACCCGCCGGGATGTCCTCAAAGGTCATGGGCTCTCCGAGAGGCCATATTCCGGATTGCGGGCGATCCGCTCCAGTTCCTCGGGGTTGAGTGTGGACTGGAGACGGCCATAAGAGCGCGCGACGACGCCCGCCGCCGGATGGACGGTGATCGTGACTTTCTGCCCCTGAGCGAGCGGCAACTCACGCGGCAACTTGAGGGTACCGTTTTCGTAAACGGCTTCAATTTCCAGGCCCTGCATGGTGCGATCTCCGCGAGCCGTGAGCGACCAACGAGGATTGTATCCGGCGGGCGCGGCAGGGCCACGAAGCCTGCCCCACGGTGCTCGCACCTTCCCTGTCGTGTTGCATTCAGGATGGTCTAATTCCGGCCGATGGCACAAGGAACCCGTCCCTTTCTCGATCCCCGCCCCTCCGTAAGATGACGGCATGATGCCATACCGCACCCGCCGCCTGTTGCTCGTTCCGGTCTTGCTGTCCGCTCTTGCCTGGACCGGCGTTGCCTCCTCACAGGACGGCAAGTTTCCGCCCATCGTCAACACGCAGAACCCCAAGGACGTGCCGCCCACCCCGCAGGAAGCCCTGCGCAAGATCACCGTGCCGCCGGGCTTTCACGTCACCCTGTTCGCCGGCGAGCCGGACGTGCAGCAGCCGATCGGCATGGCCGTCGATGACCGCGGCCGCCTGTGGGTCGCCGAGTGCTACACCTACGCCGGCGGCGGCCACGCCAGTGATTGGGACGCCAAGCACCGCGACCGTGTGCTGATCTTCGAGGACACCGACCACGACGGCCGTTTCGACAAGCGTACCGTTTTCTGGGATAAGGGACAAAATCTCTCCAGTGTGGCGGTTGGTTTCGGCGGCGTCTGGGTGCTGTGCGCCCCGAAACTGCTGTTCATCCCCAACCACGACGGCAAGGCGGGCGAACCGCAGGTGGTGCTCGACGGCTGGGCGCTCAAGGGCGTTGGCCACAACATCGTCAACGGCCTGACCTGGGGCCCGGACGGCTGGCTCTACGGCCGCCACGGCATCATGGCGACCTCGCTCGTCGGCGCGCCCGGCACGCCCGATAGTCAGCGTGTCAAGATCAACTGCGGTATCTGGCGGTATCACCCGACGCGTAAGGTCTTCGAGGCGGTCGCCCACGGCACCACCAATCCCTGGGGCCTCGATTACGATGACCACGGCCAGATGTTCTTCACCAATAACGTCAATGGCCATCTCTGGCATCTCATTCCCGGCGCTCACTACCGCCGGATGTACGGCGAAGACTTCAATCCCCGGCTGTACGGTCTGCTCGACCAACATGCCGATCATCAGCACTGGGACAGCGGCAAGCCGTGGCACGATTCACGCGACGCCAAGGGTGAGCACGGCAAACGCGGCGGCGGTCACTCGCACGTCGGCGCCATGATCTACCTCGGCGACAGCTGGCCAGCCCATTACCGCAACACGATTTTCATGTGCAACACGCACGGCCGGCGCGTCAACAACGACCGGCTCGTCCGCAGCGGCTCGGGCTACGTCGGCCTGCACAGCGACGATTTCCTGTTCGCCAACGATCCCTGGTTTCGCGGCCTCGATCTGAAGCCCGGCCCCGACGACGGCGTGTACGTTAGCGATTGGTGCGACCTCGGCGAGTGCCACGACCACGACGGCGTTCACCGCACCTCCGGGCGTATCTACAAGCTCACCTATGGCAAGCCGCGCGCACCGCAGATCGCGGACGTCTCCAAACTCAGCAATGCCGAACTGGTCAAACTACAGCTCCACAAGAACGACTGGTACGTGCGGGCGGCGCGGCGCAATCTCCAGGAGCGAGCGGCGACGAGCAAGGACATGAAGGCGGTCCACGAAGCCTTGCGGCAGATGTTCGCCGAACAGCGTGACGTGACACGACAGTTGCGAGCGCTGTGGGCGCTGTATTGCACCGGCGGCACCAAGGAGGCGTGGCTGCGGCAACAACTGGAACACCCGAGCGAGCATGTGCGCACCTGGGCGATCCGTTTTGTCGTCGATCAGGGAGCGCCCGGCCGCGAAACCGTGGAGCGCTTCGTACGGCTGGCGAAGGACGACCCCTCGGGCCTGGTGCGGCTGTTCCTCGCGTCCGCGCTGCAGCGGTTGCCCCTGCCGCAGCGCGGCGACCTCGCTGCGGCCCTGCTCAGTCATCCGAAGGACGCCTACGATCACAACCTCCCGCTGATGATCTGGTACGGCATCGAGCCGCTGGTGCCGGTCGAGCCAGCGCGGGCCGTCGAACTGGCCGCGTCGGGCCGCTTTCCGCTGGTGCGCCGCTTCATCGCCCGCCGCTTGACCGAGGACGTCGAGAAGACGCCGGCACAGGTCGATGCCTTGCTCAAGGTCACGGCGAGCCAGTCGGCGGACTTTCAACTCGACGTGCTGGGCGGCATGGTCGAGGCGCTGCGCGGTTGGCGGAAGGCGCGGCCGCCGCAGGCGTGGGCGGCGTTGCAGGCCAAGTTGGCGGATAGCCCCGACAAGCGCGTGCGCGAGCAGGTCCGCGACCTGAGTGTCGTGTTCGGCGACGGCCGTGCGCTGGACGAGCTGCGCCGCATCGCCCTGAACAACAACGCCGACGGCGACGCCCGCCGTGCCGCCCTGCGCGTCCTGATCGAGAGCCGGCCGCCCGACCTGCTGCCGATGCTGCAGCGGCTCGTTTCGGACCGCGCGACGGTAGCGCTGGCCGTGCGCGGCCTCGCGGCCTACGACGCGGAGGACACGCCGCGGCGGATCCTCGCGAACTACCAGTTCCTTCGTCACGAAGACCGCCCGGAGGCGATCAATACGCTGGTGTCGCGGCCGGCGTACGCGAAGGCGCTGCTCAAGGCCGTGGCCGACGGCAAGCTGCCGCGCAGCGACGTGACGGCGTATCACGCTCGGCAGATCCGCAGCCTTGGCGATGAGGGGCTGATCAAGCAGTTGTCGCAGGTCTGGGGCGAGGTGCGCGGCACGCTCGCCGAGAAAAAGACGCAGATCGCCCGCTACAAGGCGCTGCTGACGGCCGAGCGGCTGGCGAAGGCGGATCTGCCGCAGGGCCGCCTCGTGTACAACCAGGTCTGCGCTTCGTGCCACCTTCTCTACGGCGAGGGCAAGCACATCGGCCCCGACCTGACCGGCTCCAATCGCGACAACCTCGATTACCTGCTGGAGAACATCGTCGACCCCAGCGCCGTCGTCGCGGCCGATTTCCGCCTGTCGGTGGTGACGCTCAAGAGCGGTCGTGTCCTGACCGGCGTTGTCGGCGAGCAGACAGGGCGCACGCTGGCTGTGCAGACCCAGACGGAGCGGGTGACGCTTGAGCGCTCGGAGGTTGAGGAAGTGCGGCCTACGCCGCTGTCGCTCATGCCCGATGGGCTGTTCAACAACCTGCGCGACGAGCAGGTGCGCGACCTGATCGCGTATTTGATGGCACGGCAGCAGGTGCCGCTGCCAGAAGCGGCGCCGAAGCGGTAAGCTCCAGTAGTCGCTCTGCGCTGGTCACTTGCTACAATCGGGAAGATGCGGAACGGTCTCACCCACGGCCAAGCTTTGGGGGCATTTGCATGCCACTGCTGGACCACTTTCATCCCCCTCTTTTGGGCCGCCGGCACTGGGAAGGGTGTTACGGGTGGTGGGCGGTCGCGATCTCCAATCAACTGAACGAGAGCCTTCCCGCGGAGTATTTCGCCGAATTCCAAGTGAAACTCGGCACCCGTATTGAGGTAGATGTCGCGACTTTTGCCGAAGAAGGGGCGTCTGCTTCGTCTGGTTCCGAGGGTGCTGCCACAGCGGTCCAGGCATGTGTCTGGGCGCCGCCCGCACCTGTCACGGTCCTGCCAGCCCTTTTCCCCGATGACTTCGAGGTGCAGGTCTTCAGCAGCATGGCCGGTCCTACGCTCGTCGCGGCCATCGAACTCGTCAGCCCCGGGAATAAGGATCGCGAAGAGGCCCGCCGCGCCTTCGCCGCCAAGTGCGCTGCGTACTTGCAGCGCGGCATCGGGCTAATGGTGGTAGACATCGTCACCTCGCGCCACGCCAACCTGCACGATGACCTGATGACGCTCCTCGGGCATGCCGAAGGGTTCCCCACGCCGACACCGCTGTACGCCACCGCTTACCGGCCGGCGCACCGGCAGGAACGCAATGAGATCGATCTGTGGCGCGAACCGCTGGCGCTTGGGAAATCGTTGCCCATCCTGCCGTTGGCGGTGCGCGGTCTCGGCTGCTTGCGGATCGACCTGGAGGGCACCTACATGGAAGCAGCCAAACGCGGCCGGATCGGCTAACTCCTCCCTTGCGCCGTCGTCACCTTGATCCGCTGACACGGCTGGCACGTCTCTTGCATCCCCAATCATCAGATCACAGAGACACAGCCGCAAGGCGGCGGCGCAAGCAGAGGAGGACATCATGCCAACGACAATGACCGCCCACCTCGTCGGAGTGTTCGCGGAACGTGCCCAGGCGGAGTGTGCCGTCGAAGAACTGCGTCACGCCGGTTTTCCGCCGGATCAAATCGGCGTCGTAGTCCGCGGCGGGGGCAGCACGAGCGATCGGCCGGTCGTGAAGGCGGACGTGAGGCCGGAAGAGGGAGCAGCGACCGGAGCAGTCGCCGGCGGCGTGCTCGGCAGCCTGGTCGGCGCCGGCGTCGCCTTGACCATTCCGGCCATCGGCCCGGCGTTGGCCGTGGGGGTGCTCGCAGGGGTTCTCGGCGGCGCGACGTTGGGCATTGCCACCGGCGGACTGATCGGTGGGCTTATCGGCATGGGCATATCCCACGAAGAGGCCAGCTACTACGAGAGCGAATTCATCCGCGGCCGCACCCTGGTAACGGTTCAGGCCGACGACCGCAGCGCCGAGGCCGCTGCGATTCTGACCCGCTGTGGCGCCCTGCAGCGCCCCACCGTCACGCAGAAAGGATGACCCATGAGCGCCGTGTTGCCTTCCACGGCTGTTGGCGTCTTTACGGATCGCAATAAGGCGGAAAACGCTGTCGAGGACTTGCACCGCGCCGGGTTCCGTGAGGAGCAGATTGGCGTTGCGGCCCGCGGCCCCGAAACGACCCTTCGCGACCAGCCGGCCGGACACGAGACCAAGGCGCCCGAGGGAGGCGTGACCGGCGCCGTCGCGGGCGTGGCTCTCGGCGGCGTGCTGGGGGCGGTGGCTGCGGGCCTGATTCCGGGCGTCGGGCCGATCGTCGGTCTCGGGATGCTGGCGGCGATCGGCGGCGGCGCCGCGGCCGGGGCTGTCACCGGCGGCCTGGTCGGCACCCTCATCGGGCTCGGCATCCCCGAAGATGAGGCCCACACCTATCAGGCCGAAATCGAGAGCGGCCGCACCCTCGTCACCGTCAAAGCGGATGGACGGTACAACGAGGCCATTCAGATCCTCCGCAGTCATGGGGCGCTGGGCAAGGGCAAGCCGCTCCTGTAAGCGAGTAGCGCTCCATTCCTTCCTCGTTTAGCCGCGGTTCGGAGAACCGCGGCTAAACGATCGTGATTCACTGCTTCCCGTCGATATCTGCGCTAATTCAGATACCTATTGGCAGCAATTCTCCCAGGAACTCGGTTCCTGGGCCAGGTCATTCGAGAGTGCCAGTAGTTGAGAACTGCTCTTCCTTATTCGTAACCAATCGATGCGCACTGCAGTGGTACAACGCATCCCCTGACGCCCTGTCGCTACTTCTTGGATGCTCGCCACTTATCGATCGCTCTCCTCCGCCTGCGTTTCAATCTCGCTGGGCCCCTGTCCGCGCAGTCTGGACGACGGACGCAACCTTGGCACACCCTTTGCAAATAGAACTCGCGAGAAGGATGGCCTTCTCAAAGATCCAAGAAATGGTCGCAACCAGAGCAGGCAAGCACCTGCTCCCGTTCCCGAACAAATGCGAGGAGGCTCCCATGGGACTGCTATTGCTGATCGTGTTACTCGTGCTGCTTCTGGGGGGCATGCCGAGGTGGGGTTACAGCCGCGATTGGGGCTATGGCCCAAGCGGCGCTCTCGGCGTGCTGCTGCTCGTGCTCCTCGTCCTTATGCTCTTCAGCTACGTCCCCTTTACGGGCTGGGGCTGGGGACCGCATGGCTGGTGAGGTGAGCGAAGCGAGTCACTGCTGTTGATTGAGTTGTCATCGGCCCCTCAAAGGTTGGGGGGCCGCCATTCCGGGCGAACAAGGCCCAATTCCGCAATAGGAGGTATCGATCATGGCAAATACTGCGGCGAACACGAGGCGCGAAGAGAGCTTCACCGAGAAGGCCAA
>DASPXY010000781.1:0-2990 GCA_035637055.1 Gemmataceae bacterium
TGGGCCGGCCGATCAGCGGGACTGCCGGCGACAATCACTGCCTCGACGCCGGGATCGGCGAGCACTTCCTCGATATCGCCGACGGCCTGGACCGCGATGTTCCAGCGACGCAGGTACTCGGCGCCGACCGGCGAACCGGAATAAGCGGCCAGGGCATGTCGGCCCGACTCGACCAGGGCGCGGGCCATGTCGAGCCCGTCGGGATGGTCTCCCAGCAGTGCGAAACGCATCGACTCTCCTGAATGTAGTGGATGGTCAGAGCCCGAGCGCCAGCGAGGGACAACGCTCCGCCCTCGGTGGCGCTCGGGCCCTGACCATCTACTCTCCACGGTTCACTATATTCATGGGGGCGAAAACCGCCGTGGCATCTTGACAGCGCCCGGAGCGGAGGCATAAAGTTGCTGTTCACTGCGCTTGGGAGGCGTTTCGGCTCGGCGAAATCGCCTTTCCCTGGCCCACGGAGGCACCGTCTCGGGACGGTGACGGGACCAATCGCCAGCGCACGAGGAGGACGCACGCCTTGAATGTCAACGGAGGTCAACGATGCTGGACTGGCTGTCAGGGTTCCTGATTGCCATCCTGGTAGGGACGCTGGTGGAGTACTGGGCTCATCGGATGATGCACTCCTGGCTGCTGAAAAAGAAACATGCGCTGCACCACCGCGACGGTTGGGGGCAGGGCTGGCTCGGCGAATTCTGGGATTATTTCATCGGTACCGTGCCGGTCATGGCGGGGGCCTTTGCGCTCTGTTACTGGTGGCTGGAAAACCTGATGGCCGGCATCGGCTTTATCTCCGGCGGCGTCTTTTACGCCTGCTGGGCGGCGTACAGTCACCAGCTGCAGCACGAGAAGCCCGACCTGTGCTTCTGGCTGCCCCGCCCGGTGCATCACCTGCACCACTACGGCCACATGTGGCATCACAACTTCGGCATCTCGCTCGACCTCTGGGACCGCGTGTTCCGGACCTATAAATACGTCGAGTGGAAACGCGAACGTCCCCTCCGCGAATACTCCTGGAAGAGTTATTTCCAGATCAAGTGGATTTAGCGGATGGTGGATGGTGGATGGTGGGTGGTGGATGGTGAGGAGACAAGTTCTTCTTCACCATCCACCATCCACCATCCACCATCCACTACTTCCTGTTGCCTGAACCGGCCTCCGCCCGCTAATCTAACGGCAGGCACAACTTCATCCTTACGAGCGCCAGATACCCGCACATGGCCGCGCCTGCTACGGCTTACCTTGTCGTCCGCCGTGAAGATGGGTTCGGGGACGTCTACCCGCTCATCGCCGGACAGCGCTGCACCCTCGGCAGGGCCGCGACCAACCGCATTGTCCTCAAGGACGAACTGTGCAGCCGCGAACACGCCGAGGTCTACCACGCCGACGGCCGCTGGCGCCTGCGCGACCTCGAAAGCCTCAACGGCACCCGCATCAACGGCGAGACCCTCGACAGCGAATGGGAACTCTCGCCGACCGACGAGATCCACCTGGGCAAGACCTATCTCCTCTTCGTCGAGGACATGGGGCAACTGCCCAATCTGCCGCCAGCGGCGTCCGCCGACGACGGCGTCTCGATCAAGAAACGCCTCGGTCAGACGCGCTTCCTGACCCCCGATCCGTCGGACGGCAACGAAGCGGAGACCGCCCCCCACGACCCCGGTCCCGTCCCGCGTCACAGTCTCAGCCGCGACCTGTCGCTGCTGTACCGCATGGCCCTGGATATGGGCTCGGCAGGCTCTTACCAGGATCTGGCGCGCGTCGTCCTCGACGGTTTGCTCGAAGGCGTACCGGCGGAGGTCGGCGCTGTCCTCACGCTCAAAGAAGGCCGCGAGCTGGAAGTGACAGCCCATCGTCACCGTGACCCGAGCATCCGCACCTACACGCGCGTCTCCGAGTTCGTCACCAACGAGGTCATCGCCGGCAAGGAGGCGATCCTCGCCGAGGACGTTGCCCGTGATCGCTACCTCCGGAATCGCGAAAGCCTGACGAACCTCGGCGCCACCAGCCTGATCTGCGCTCCGGTGATGTTCGGCGAGAAGATTCTGGGCCTGATTCACCTGTACTGCACCGACCCGCACAAGGCGCTCAACGCCGAGGATCTTGAGTTTACCGTCGCGGTCGCCAAGCAACTCGGCACGGTAACGCACCAGCTGCAGCGGCAGGCGTCGCTCAGCGCCGAGAACCAGTCGCTACGGGCACAGTTGAAGGTCGAGAGTGAGCTGGTCGGCAGCAGTTCGGTGATGAAGGCGATTGAGGGTCAAATCGGCCGCGTGGCGGGGACGAACGCGACGGTGCTCATCCGCGGTGAGAGCGGCAGCGGCAAGGAACTCGTGGCGCGGGCGATCCATTACTCCAGCCCGCGCAAGGACGGCCCGTTTGTGTGCCTCAACTGCGCCGCCCTGACCGAGACGCTGCTGGAGAGCGAACTCTTCGGCCACGAGAAGGGGGCGTTTACCGGGGCGACGGAGAAGAAGATCGGCAAGTTCGAGGCGGCCGACCACGGCACGATTTTCCTGGACGAAATCGGCGAGATGAGCGTCGGCACGCAGGCGAAACTGCTGCGCGTGCTGGAGGGCCATCCGTATGAGCGTGTCGGCGGCAATACGCCGATTCGCGTGGACGTGCGCGTCGTGTCGGCGACCAACCA
Source organism: Gemmataceae bacterium (assembly GCA_035637055.1). Classification (GTDB taxonomy): domain Bacteria; phylum Planctomycetota; class Planctomycetia; order Gemmatales; family Gemmataceae; genus DASPXY01. The sequence continues at coordinate 2,651 of DASPXY010000781.1, forward strand.
ACCGCTGGAGAAGAACCTCCAGGAAGGGACGTTCCGGCGCGACCTGTTCTATCGGCTGCAGGTGGTCGAGATCCGCGTGCCGCCGCTGCGCGACCGTTTGAGCGATGTCCCGGTGCTGGCGGAGCATTTCCTGAAGCGTTTCGTGCGCGAGACGGGGCGCAAGATTCGCGGCTTCACCGAGGCGGCGCTGAAGAAGCTGGAGACGTATCACTGGCCGGGCAACGTGCGCGAGCTGCGCAACGTCGTCGAGCGCGCCTGCACCCAGCGCGGCGCCGACGGCACGCCGACGCTCGAGCTCTCCGATCTGTTCGCCGATCAGCCGAAGCTGCCGCCGCTGGCC
>DASPXY010000782.1:0-4250 GCA_035637055.1 Gemmataceae bacterium
TCAAGCGAAATCCTGGAGGCGTTCAGGTCATGTGTGGATACCCGTGCGGAAGGGATCGGCGGCGTCGAGGATCAGCGTCGCCTCGGCCATCACGTACGCCGACCCGGTGACGCGCGGGATGACGCCGCCCTCGACGATGCGCGCCATCCCCTCGAAGACGCTGCCGACGATGCTCTCCTGACGCCAGACTTGCCCCTCGCGCAGTTTGCCGTCAGCGACCAAACAAGCGAGCTTGGCGCTCGTGCCGGTGCCGCACGGTGAGCGGTCGTATGCCTTACCGGGGCAGAGGACGAAACTGCGGCCGTGGTTGGCCGGGTCGCGCGGCGGGCCGATCAATTCAATGTGGTCGATCTCGCCGCCCGCGGCGCCGGTGACGCCCTCGCGGACCAGCGCCTGCCGGATGCGCCAGGTGAAATCGGTCAGGCGATCGACGTTCGCGAGCTCGAGTTGCTGCCCGTGCTGACTGACCAGGAAGAACCAGTTGCCGCCCCAGGCGACGTCGCCGCTGACCGGACCATACTCCTCGACCTGCACGGTGACCTGGGTGTGGCGGTAACTCAGCACGTTCTCGATGGTGACGGTGTTGCCGTCGCCGTACTCGAAGCCGACGATGCCGACGGGCGTCTCCAGGCGATGCGTGCCCGGCCCGATGCGGCCGAGATGGGCGAGCGTGACCGCGACGCCGATGGTGCCGTGGCCGCACATGTTCAGGTAGCCGGCGTTGTTGAAGAAAATGATGCCGGCGGCGCAACTTGGGTCCGTCGGTTCGCAGAGGATGCCGCCGACGATGACATCCGAGCCGCGCGGCTCGTTGACGACGGCACAGCGCAGCCAGTCGTGGCGCTCGCGGAGCCGGGCACGGCGCTCGGCCATGCTGCCGCGGCCAAGGTCGGGGCCGCCGGCAATCACGATTCGGGTCGGCTCGCCGCCGGTGTGGGAATCGATTACCTCGATGCGGTGGGTGGTGCGGGGATCGGTCATGGTTGCCCCGGTGCGTTTTGAGGGATCGAGTTCTGGGGAGCCACGACAAGGCGATAAGGATCTATTTCGGGTGCTAACAGGAGAAATCGGTTGCTGATACCTTCTCAGCCCCACCCGACTTCAGCGGCTATCTTCCGGGAAGACCCACACGGGGAACCAAGCGCACGTGCGTGATATTGTCGCAAGTGACAAAGTGGATCCAACCCTTCCTCGACACCAAATGGAAATAGGGCCTGCCCATGAACTCGATGATGTTGACGACCTTCACGTTCTCGATCGGGCCCCAGTCCTTGGAAAAGATGTCGACATAGGAATCAGCCGGAATGACGGCGCGGAGTTTTGCCAACTCTTTATCCCACTGCTTTTGCTCCTTAGCTTGAATGAAAGCAGGCTTCGGCGTTTCGCCAGGTAGTTTATCGGCGAGGGTTGGAGCCAAAAATAATCCACTGGCAAGAAGAAGAACAGCAGCGACGGCTTTGAAAGCCGCAGGGTTCGTGATGCAGATAGTCATCGCACCTCTACCTCGATTTGACGATGGTGTCCGTAGGAAGGTCCGTTCGTTTTCCCCGGACCGGAGAAGGAGAAATTCATCTTTTTCCGACCGGAAAAGGGGGCATTCGTCGCTTTTCCGGGCAAGGATGCTTGCCGGACGGCCAACCGGCCGCGCCTGCGCTCGCTCGCTGGAACCCTCAGGCCGCTGCTTCTTTCTGTTCGTTGCGGATGGTGACCACCGGGTCTGGGTTCTGGGGCGGGACCGGCAGCCCCTGCTCGACCAGCACCTCGACATGCTCCTTCATGCCCCAGCGGGCCTGGTACAGACAATCCTCGACCGAATGCCCGCTCCCCGTAAAGCCCTCTAACTCCGGGGAGTAGAAACTGAAGTAGTCCGGCTCCTCCGTCGCTTCGATCATCAGCGAATACGGTAAATCGATCATCGTGTCCTCTCAAGGCTTGTGAATGCCCGCTGCTTTCAGGATGGCATGGCAAGTGCCGGTCCGAACTTGCTTGGCGCCGTGGTAATCGACCCGGATCACCCTCGGCCAGCCTGCCTTACCGTCGTAGCGGACGGAACCTTTCTGCCTCACCATCGCGAAGCCGTTCGCCTCCAGCAACCGAATCAGTTCGTTGAAGGTCACCTGGCCTCCTCGGCGTTGGGCCCAGTTCGTTCCAGGCCACCCACCCCGACCATACCGCGCCAGCGGACAAGCCGCAAGGCACCGCAGTCCCCACAGGACGAACCCAACGAGGAGATCGTCCCGCGCCGCTCCTGCTATCCTGAACCGGAGGGGGGCCAGTTACAAGATCGCAGATTGCCTCGGGCTGAGAGAGTCCCTATTTCGACAATTTCGCGGGCCGGGTCTGCAGCGCGCGCCGAACGAGTGCCAGGATCTCCTCGCGTTCCTTGCCGACCAGCGGCAGGCGCGGGGCGCGGACCGTCTCGGAGCCGTGGCCGCACTCTGCGGAGGCGAGCTTGATGTACTGCACCAGTTTGACGTGCGTATCGAGGTGCAGGAGTGGCGTGTACCAGCGATAGACCTTCAGCGCCTCCTCGTAGCGGCCGCTCGTCGCCAGTTCCCATAGCAGACGATTCTCCTCCGGAAAGGCGTTGACCAGACCCGACACCCAGCCGATTGCCCCGAGCACGACGCTTTCCAGCACCAGGTCATCGACGCCGCACAAGAGCAGGTAACGGTCGCCGCAGACGTTTTTCAGGTCGGTGATGCGGCGGACGTTCTCCGACGATTCCTTGATGGCGACGAACTTCGGCTCGTCGGCGAGTTCGGCGAACATGGCGGGCGTGATGTCCACGCCGTAGGAGACCGGGTTGTTGTAGCAGAGGATGGGCAGATCGGTCGCCTTGGCGACGGCGCGGAAATGTGCGAGCGTCTCGCGCGGGTCGGACTTGTAGACCATCGCCGGCAGCACCATCAGGCCATCGACGCCAGCCTTGCGGCCATCGGCGGCGAAGCGACACGCCAGGGCGGTCGAGCATTCGGCGACGCCCGTCAGCACCGGGACACGGCGGTTGACCTGCTCGACGGTCGCGCGGAGCACATCGAGCTTTTCACGATATTCCAGAGAGCAATTCTCGCCGACCGTGCCAAGCGCGATGATCCCGTGGACGCCGGCTTTGAGCATGCGCTCGACGTGATCAGTCGTTCCTTTCAGATCGAGGGACTGGTCGCTGTGGAATTGTGTCGTGATTGCCGGGTAAACGCCGTGCCACGTGACGGTCATGGAGGTGTCTCGTCTCAGCCGCTTGCAGCTTAGCGCGGAGACCGCTAAGCCGTAAGCGGCAACCGGGAAATCAGGCCATGATCTCGCGCACGACCTGGCCGTGAACGTCGGTCAGACGGAAGTCGCGGCCGCTGTAACGGAACGTCAAGCGTTCGTGATCGAGGCCCATCAGGTGCAGGAGCGTCGCGTGCAGATCGTGAACGTGCATCCGCTTCTCGACCGCGCGATAGCCGAACTCGTCGGTCGCGCCGTGGACGTGACCGCCCTTGACGCCGCCGCCCGCAAGCCACATCGAGAACCCCAAATGGTGGTGATCGCGGCCGCGCGCCCCCTGCGACATCGGCGTGCGGCCGAACTCGCCGCCCCAGACCACGAGCGTGTCGTCGAGCAGCCCGCGTGACTTGAGATCCTTCAGCAGAGCCGCAATGGACCGGTCGCTGCGCTGAGCGTGATTGCGATGGTTGCTGATGTCGTTGTGATCGTCCCACGGCTGGCCGTTGCCGTAGTAAATCTGCACGACGCGCACGCCGCGCTCGGTCAGACGGCGCGCCAGCAGACAGGCGTTGGCAAACTCGCCGTTGCCGTAGCGTTGCCGCGTCGCCGTCGTCTCGCGGTTGAGGTCGAACGCCTCCTGAGCCTCGGCCTGCATGCGGTACGCCATCTCCAGCGACGCGATCCGCGCTTCGAGATGTTCATCGCGGCCGCGCTGCTCCAGGTGCTGCCGGTTCATCTCCTGCAGCAGATCGAGTTGCGTCCGCTGGGCCGTCGGCGAGAGGTAGCGGTTGTTGACGTCGCGAATGATGGTGCGCGGGTCGATCGACTGATTGTTGATGTGCGTGCCCTGGTAGATGCCCGGCAGGAAGCTGTTGCTCCAGAGCTGCGGGCCAACCACCGGCCGACCGGGACACAGGACGATGAATCCCGGCAGGTTCTGGTTGTCCGATCCGAGGGCGTACGTCAGCCACGAACCCATGCTCGGCCGGATCGGCTGCATGTTGCCTGAATTCATCAGCAACAGGCCAGGCTCGTGA
>DASPXY010000783.1:0-6334 GCA_035637055.1 Gemmataceae bacterium
CACCGGCATCGCGGCGGCGAGTTGCAGATCCGCGGCCAGACCGATCGCCGTGTTCCAGCCGTGCGGCACCCACTGCACGTTGTGCTCGTACGCCATCCAGGCGATGCGCCACGCCTCGGTCAAGCCGCCACATTTCGTACAATCCGGCTGAATAATGTCCACTGCATGCCGTTCGAGGAACGGCCGAAAGTTCTGCTGCCTCATCAGCACCTTGCCGGTGGTGATCGGCAATGTGGCGGCTTGCCCCGAGCTGCTACTCCTTGCCCTTCGCCTTGCCGAAGCTCACCTTGAGGGTCGAGCGGTTTTCCCCCGGCCCGAGGTTGACCACCACCAAGGTGAGCTTGCCGGCCTCCTTCGGCGTGAAAGTCAGGTCACAGTCCGGGCCTGGACTGTCGTCCTTGGCCACGACCTTCTTGGCCGCGTCGTAGACGAAGAGGTTCACGTCCGACTTCTTCTCGCTCCGGACGGTCACCAAAACCTTCTTGTCGGCCGGGAAGGTCAGGATGATGGCAGCCTTGCCTTTCTCCTTCAGGTCGAACGTCTTCCCCTTGAACTCTTCTGCCTTGCCCTCGTCAGTCGCCTTGCCGTCCTGCGCGCCGGTGCGGCACAGCACCAGGAGCGTGCATAGAATCGCCAGCAGGCCCACGCGCCAGCTTTTGCCGTCCATCGCAGTTCCTCCTTCGGTTGAAAACCTCACGGGTAAAAACACTCAGGACTTAGGGTCAGTGTAGGGGCCGCCTGGAAGATCTGCCACGCCCGAGCCGGAGGCGTTGTCCGCAGATCTTGTTAGACGCCGTACCGCTTGAGGGCTTCCCGGTTCAGTTCGATGCCGAGTCCCGGCCTGTCCGTGGGAATCGGCAGATACCCCTCGGCGTCCACCTTGAACGGCTCGGTGATGATCTCCTCGATGTACGGCGAGGGCGTCAAGTATTCGACGTAGCGCGCCACCGGCATCGCGGCGGCGAGTTGCAGATCCGCGGCCAGACCGATCGCCGTGTTCCAGCCGTGCGGCACCCACTGCACGTTGTGCTCGTACGCCATCCAGGCGATGCGCCACGCCTCGGTCAAGCCGCCGCATTTCGTACAATCCGGCTGAATAATGTCCACAGCATGCCGTTCGAGGAAGGGCCGAAAGCTCTGCCGCCGCGTCAGCACCTCGCCGGTCGTGATCGGCAGCGGGGCGGCGCGGCGCAGCTCGATGAAGCCCTCCAGGTCGTCGGGCGGCAGCGCCTCCTCGAACCAGACGACATCGTACGCCGCCAGCATTTTCGCCGTTTCCAGAGCCCACTTGTAGCCATGCGGCCAGAACTGATCGCTGCCGCCGGCGTCCACCATCAGCTCGACGTTCGGCCCGACCGTGTCGCGCGCCGTCTTGACGAGCAGTTCGTCGGTTTGCCGGTCGCGGCGGCCGAACGGGCGCCAGCCGAGCTTGATCGCCTTGAAGCCGCGGGCGACGGCCTGCTGCAGTTTCTCGCGCAGCCGCGGCGGTTCGTCGAACAGCATCGATCCGTACGGCTTGATGCGATTGCGATAGCAACCGCCGAGGAGCCGGCCGACGGGCTGGTTGGTGATCTTGCCGAATAGATCCCACAGGGCGATATCGAGGCCGCTGATGGCGTGCTCGACCGCCCCGCCGCGTCCCTGCCAGAAGGTGCATTGGCGTAACTTCTCGCTGACGCGCGCCGGTTCGTCGGCGCGTTCGCCAAGGAGCAGCGGTCGCAGCAGTTTCACGCTGCCCTCGACGAGCGCCTTGCTGGTCATGGCGCTGCCGATGCCGACGAGGCCCTCATCGGTCAGCACCTCGACGACGGTATTGAGGTCGTCGTCCGGTTTGAGTTCTTCGGTCCAGCCGCCCTCGACGGTGCCGCCGGACAGGCCAGTGAGGCGGATATCAACGATCTTCATTGGATTCTCATCGAGATTGCCGATCGATTAGTGCCTCTCGGTTGACTCCGGCGGCGGGTGTTTGCCCAGAGCATAAAGGGCACGCCGGAGGTTCACCACTCCCTCCCGGTTCAGGTGCAACGTCGCGATTGTAGCAAGGCCGGTTGGAGTCAATCCGAGAATGAGCGTCCGATCCTCATTCCAGGCAAAATGGTCGCTCCAGCGATGCTTGCGCGGATGGTAGAGCGGGACAAGCTCCCCGGTCGCGGGATCGATTCCCCGCATCTTGTTGTATTTGTGGTTATTGCATCCCTGGCATGCCAGCGCCAGGTTGGCCGGGATGGTGCGCCCGCCCTGGCTGCGCGGTTGGATGTGTTCAATAGAGAGGGTTTGTGTGCTAAAACGCTCCTGACTGCGGCAGTATTCGCAGCAGCCGCAGGCGCGTGCCAACACCAGTTGCCGTTCCTCAGCAGTGAGCCGTCGTTCAGTCATGGGCCGGCGCCTGCAACCCCAAATCGATCAGCAACTCGTCGAGGGTCTTTTTGCGCAGCCGGGCTAGTTCGACGAGGTGCCCAACGCGGTTGGCCGCCAGTTCTTCCATCTGGTCGCTCAAGCGGATCAGTTCGGCCTGTTCGTCGGGCGTAAGCGTCTCCTCGTCGCGTTTGGCAGCCAGCGCCTCGTACCGCTCTTGCAGCGGTTGCGGTAAACCTCGATTGATCTTCTGCAGCAGGTCGGCCTCGGACTGGGACAGGCACGGAGCGACACGGTCCGCCCGCAAGGCAACTACCTGCGAGACAAACCGCTCCAGGTCAGGCAAGTCCAGCTGTTGCACTGCCTTGAGCAGGTCTTCGGTGGACAGGTGCGCTTTCACGTCAAGTGTCGGCATGCGTACTCTCCGCGTTTGTGTGCCAATTATCTTCTCGATTGTACCCTGCGGGCACCGCTCAGGGTAGATTAGCTGCCGTCCCATGCCCGCCGTTGCGGGCCGGCCACTTCAATAGCGTCGGTTTCCAGCGCCCGGTTCTTCGCATCGACCAGCACGATACGCGGCCGGAACTCCGGAGTCGCCGTATCGTCAATCAGCGTGAAGGTCGCAACGATGATCAGGTCGCCCGGCTGCACGAGATGGGCGGCGGCGCCGTTGGCGCAGACCACGCCGGAGCCTGCCTCGCCGGCCATCGCGTAAGTCCAGATACGGCCGCCGCGCGTCACGTTCCAGACGTGGACCTGCTCGTACGGCAAGATGTCAGCCGCCCGCAGCAGGTCGGTATCGACCGTCAGACTGCCCTCGTAGTGCAGGTCTGCGTGGGTCACGGTCGCCCGGTGGATCTTCGATTTGAGCATGAAGCGGTTCATGCCCTCATTCTAAGGAGCGAAACCGAGCGCGCCCACGCCTTGCAACCAACGCGGTGCGGGCGTACAAGTGCATCATCGAGCGTTCGCCGTGAGTTCTCCCCTCTCCCGCAAGGGGAGAGGGGAGCTTGATGTTCGCCCGCTGTCTTTCACGAGAGGCACCTGCGATGAGACGCTGGCTGTTCGTTCCCCTGGTCGTGCTGCTCTGCGCCCCGCCCGCTGTCCGGAGCGGCGACACCAAGCCGCCGCCGGGCTTCACGCCGCTCTTCAACCGCAAGGATCTGACCGGCTGGAAAGCGACCGGCAAAATGGAGGTCTGGGGCGCCGAGGACGGCGTCCTCTTCGTCAAGGGTGGCGGCGGCGGCTGGCTCATGACCGAGAAGGAGTACACCGACTTCGAGCTGCGCCTGGAATTCAAGATGCCGAAGATGGGCAATAGTGGTGTGGCCCTGCGCTCGCCGCTCAAGGGCGACCCCGCGTATGTCGGCATGGAGATCCAGCTCCTCGACGACGCCAACTGGAAAGGGCTGCGGGCGGCGCAGCACACGGGGTCGATTTATGATGTTGTGCCGGCGGCAAAAGTGGTGACGAAGCCGCACGGCGAATGGAACTCCATGCGCATCGTCGCCAAGGGACGGCGGGTTACCGTCGAGTTGAACAACACACAACTGGTGGACGCCAACCTCGACGATTACGCCAAGGAACACGCCAAGCGCCATCCGGGCCTGTTGCGGCCCTCGGGCCACGTTGGCCTGCAGAGCTACAACTTGCGCGTCGAGTTCCGCAATATCTATATTAAGCCTCTCTGATAGGAGCCAAGGCCCGCTTGCGGGTTAGCACTCTCCCTGCTAACCCGCAAGCGGGCTGGGGAGAAGTGCGGTCTTTGCCTGTTCTGGCGGCTTTCGCGACTGTGGCGATTGGGCAAGCAGGCGAAGTTGCAAAGTTTAGGCTATCCCCCAAAGCGCTCTCCACGCCCCCAGCCCTCCGCGTTATCTTCGTTACTGTTGCTCCTGTCCTGTGTCTGAAGCCAACGTGGCGCCGGCATTGTCGCCGGTGTCAGGGGAGAGCCCATGCCTACCGACGTCGAACGCCGGCGCGTCCTCGTTGCGGCGCGCTCCGATGCGGGGCCGGCGCTGCGGCAGCTATTCGCCTCCGAACCCCTTACCGCCTGGGAAACCGTCGAGGCCGACACTTTCGAGCAGACCCGCTTCCTCCTGCAACATACCGCCCTGGATGTCCTGCTCATTGACGAAGGTCTTTGTGCGGCCGAGGGAATGGACGGCCTCACCTGGCTGGCCCGCGAGCGCGAGACGCCGATGGTCTTCCTCGCCGCCGATGAGGCCGACCTGCTCCGGGCCGCCTATGAGCATGGCGCCAGCGTGTGCGTGTCGCGCGGCCTGAGCCTGGGCCATCCGGCGCTGCTCGGCGCGGCCCTGCGCCGAGCAGCGCAGGCTGCCGACGTGCTGCGGGCTCACAGCCGTCGCGACGACATGCTCCTGCACTGCCGCCGGCAGATCGATCGCCTCGTCACCATGCTCTGGCGCAGCGTGCCGACAGAACACGAACAACACTGGTGCAGCCAGCGTCACGTCCTGATGCGTCTTGCCGAGGAAATCGCCCGCAGCGCCCGGCACGGCGGCCCGCTGACCGTCGCGGTCGGCGAACTGCAAGCCAGCGAATCGGAGCAGGTGCCCGTGGACCTGACGGAGTGGATCACCGAGCGGATCGCCAGCACGAAGCGGCGCTGTGACGTCGCCGGACAATATGGCATGCACGGCTTCCTGCTGCTGATGGTCAATACCGGGCGCGAAGGCGGCGTCAGCTGCTGCCAACGTCTGCGCAAGGCGCTTGAAGAGGCTATCCCCGCTGCAGAGGGACCGCGCGGCCCGCTGCGTGCCTGCTTCGGCATTGCCAGTCTGTCAGGCGAGACGCGTTCGTCGCAAAGCCTGCTCAGTTCGGCGGAGGTGGCCCTCGATGCCGCCAAGGCCAGCCCCTCAGATCCCATCATCGCCAGCTAATTCTCTGGGCGAGAACCCCTCCCCCCAACCCCCTCCCCGAAACGGAGAGGGGGAGCAAGCCAAACAGCCTCTCTTCTTCTCCCCCTCTCCATTTCGGGGAGGGGGTTGGGGGGGGGTTCTCGCCCAGACACGAAGCGCGGTTGCCGTTTTGCATTGCCCCGCTCGCCTTCGCTGCGGACAATGACGCCAGAGCGGTGCGGGCAGCGGATGTGTCACTGCCGGGTGCCGGGCAAGGGTGTATGGCCAGGGCGGCAGTGAGCTTTCCCATGCGCGACGATCAGGATTTCCTCAATGCCATTCTCGACTCCCCGGAGGACACCGGCCTGCGCCTGGTGTATGCCGACTGGTTAGAGGAGCACGGCGACCCCGACCGGGCCGAATTCATTCGCGTCGAGTGTGCGCGCGACCAACTCTCCCGAAACGACCCACGCTGGGACGAACTGGATGACCGTGCCCGAGCGCTGGAAAAGCGACACGCGAAGCGCTGGTTCGGGCCGATCGCGAAGCTGGTCGAGCACTACGGCACCCGCTGCGGCTTCGTGGAAGAGATTGAGCTGACGACCACACGGTTCGTCAAGAACGCAGCGACCATCTTTGCTCTGCAGCCGGTGCGCGACGTGTTCGTGACTCGGCACCATACGCACCTCCGCGCCTTCGGGCAATGCCCCCAGCTGGCGAAGGTGACGCGCCTCGGGTTCTGCGACGCCAACGCCGACGAGCCAGACAAACCGGTCTACCCTCTCGGGCGCGAGGGTGCCCGCTTCCTGGCCATGTCGCCCTACCTGGGCAATGTGCGGGAACTCACCCTGTGGCACAACCGCCTGGGTCCGAATGGGTTCGGCACCATCGTGACCATTCCGGAACTGAGCCGGTTGGTTATGCTGGAGGCACAGAGCAACGACATCGGCCGCTATGGCGCGGAAATGCTGGCTTACGCCAAGCATTTGACGGCCTTGGAGGAACTCAATCTGAGCCGCAATGCGATTGGTGATGACGGGGTAGCGGCGCTGGCAGGGGCGTCGCAGCTAGAGCGGTTCGCAGCCGGGCGGCAGACGCAGTAGGCCCCGCGAGCCGAGCGG
>DASPXY010000784.1:0-8610 GCA_035637055.1 Gemmataceae bacterium
TTCCGCCATTGTTGAAGATGGCACCTCCCAGGCCGGCGCCGCCGCCGCCGTGGCCGCTGAGCCAGTTGGCGTAGTAGGCGATGTTGTCACCGCCGCCGCCACCGCCGCCGAAGCCGCCGTTGCCGGGGGACCCCGTCTGCACCGGCACCCCCGCCACCGCCGCCGAAGCCGCCCGCGCCGCCCTGGCTGAAGTTGCCGCCGCCACCGCCGCCGCCGCCAAACCCACCGTCTCCGCCGTTGGTCATGTTGCCGCCGAGGCCCCCGTTGGGACCGCCGCCGGCGCCGCCCAGGTTGCGACTGAAGCCCTCACCGCCGTCGCCGCCGACGGCCTGGTTGTCAAGGAAGGTACACCTCACGACCCCCACCGTGCCCTCACTGAACACCGCGCCGCCCAGACCACCGCCGCCGCCGCCGCCAGGGAATTCACCCATGCCGCCGCGCGCCTGACCGTCGCTGACGGTGAGGTGCTTCAGCGCCAGGCTGCTATTCGCATGGACGTAGAACAGTCGCAAGTTGGTGCCTGCGGGGCCGCCGGAGATGGTCAGGCCAGGAGAATTCGTACCGTCGATGAGAATGCTGCTGCTCTGGCTTGTGGACAGCCCGACCGGCAACGCCGTTGGGCCGAGGGTCATGTCGCCGATCTGCAACAGGTTGACCGTCTGACCCGCCAGCGACGGCGCAAACTGGATGGTGTCGTAGCCCCAGGGGACGGGCCCCAGGGTGTTCGTGTAGTCGCCCGTCCGTTGGATGTTGGGGTTGACATCGGATTGCTGGTTGATCGACATGATGGCGGCCCGCAGCGAGTCCAGCGCCGCGTCGTCCGCAGTCGTGTTGACCACAATGATCGCCGGCACCGTGCGCTCTTCGAGCGCTTCCAGCAACAGGTGCGCCGGACGCGCGGCTCGACGTCCACGCCGCGGCGATCGGGCTGCACGCCGGGAGAGGGAACATAGGGCACGCAGAGGTTGAGACCAGCTTCGCATGGGAGGGCTCCTTTCATAGACGGCGCGCACAGCGAACGCCGACGGTCGCCAAAGTGACCCGGAGTCATTGGAGCTTCGCGAGCCGAATAGTTGTCAATCCAGAAGCTAAGATTGCATTTCCCGCGCCGGAGCGTAGCACCCACACCCCTCGCTGGACACGCTGCTTTCGTTGAGGATTCCGAGGGATGGCGTGGGGGAGGCGGCGGACGGCGCGGACCGAAACCGCACACGACGAGCCGAAACCGCTCAGGCGCACCGCCTGGGCCACGGCACGAAGGAAGTGGAAAAAAACAGAGGCCCCACCGTGCAAGCACGAGTGGGAACCTCTGTCTCGGTGGAGGATGCCGGCCCCGTTGCCGGGACTCTACCCGCAGAGCTACCGAGAGGCCCTACGAGAACATCGGAATGAACTCTGACGGTCGGGGAATACCAAGGGAGAGGAGGACAGGTTGGAAGTCCCTGTGAGGGGTGGGATGCCTCTTCCCGCGGCATCGTTCCTTGACGCCCACGCACGAACCATAGATCACAGGCAGGGTCGGGTCAACTCGTCCGGCGATTTTCCCATAATCCCGGACCGGGCCCGCAACCCCGTCACTTGGCGTGGTTGGCCATCACCCACAGCATGTAAGTGACGCGCTCGCGCAGCGTGCGCTCGCGACGACACTGTTTGTCACTGTAGGCGCGCCAGGTGTAGTAAATGCACGCTACTGTGAGCGCGCACAGGCTGCAATAAATCGCTTGCATGGAAGTGTGTTCTCTTCGGACGGGTGGCTCCTTTGCTGTTCCGTACCCAAATTTAGCTCAGCCTCGGTCACCGGGCAACCTGCGAACCGGAAGGTTTTTCCGGTCTGCCCAGGCATAAGATGATTAGGTGGGCGGAAAGCAAGCCCACGGGCCGCGGCCCGTGGGCTTGCTTTCCGCCCACCTGGTCACCGAAGAGGGCGGTCGCATGTTGGAACGACCAGCGCTGGTGCTTTGTCCCTGGGCGGCGCCCACCCTGCCGCCGGGCCGAGAGGCCGGCGCGCCCACCGGCCCGCGGCGCACGGTCCTCGATCCTGGTGGCCCTGCACTCGGCTTCGTCGCGCGCGTCCCCTCCGGCCCGCGCTGGCTGCGCTGGCTGACAAGCCCGCATCTGGAAGTGTACGAAACGGAGGATGCCTCTCTGCTTTGTACGGTGAGTGGTGCGGCGTGGGGGCGGCGTGGGCGCGACGTGCGCGACTCCGAGGGCCGGCTCGTCGGCACCGTCCGGCAGCTGCTCTTGTTCGATGCGTCCGGCCGTCTGCTGGCGCAGGGCCGGCCGGCGACCGACGGCGCGACCCGTTTTGTGAGTCCAGCGGGCCTGGACCTGGGAGTGTTCGCCCCGTGCGAGAACGGCACACTGCTCACGCTCATGCCAGTCATCGATGGCGATCCGTTCGCCCGAATGCTGTTGCTCGGGGCGACTTTGGTATTGACGTGAACGCGCGAGGCTCCAAACGATTGATTCTGCATGCCTGCCTTGGTTAACAGATGTGGCGGACCGCAATCATCCATGAGAAGAGCCATCATCACGATTGGGCTGGGGTTCGGCGATGAGGGGAAAGGCACCCTACGGTTACTTGAAATCGGTGTCGCGATGAGAATCGCCATCGAGGGAGTTCTTGTTTCGGTGGTTTTCGATCCAGGCAATCGCGGCGTTCAGTTTCTCAGGGCTGTCGCTGAAGTATCCAAGGCCACGGTTGCAATTGTTGCAGAGCAGGCCGCGGACACATTTGGAACATCCCTGGCGAATTCCGTAAGGGCAGCACTTGTGATCGTGGTCGATACACCAACTCTTCTGGCCCGGATCGGTTGTCCCGCAGATACCGCACTGCTTCGGCTGGGCGTCGTACCATTCGATGCTCAGCCCCATTTTCTGGAACACCTTCGCCAAGCGGCGACGTCTCACCGCCAATGGATCTTTCCAGTAATTCGCTTTCGCTTTTTCGAGACCCCGCTTCCGCCAAGCCTCTCGTTTGCGTGGTTCGCATTCAGGGCATACAGGTTTGCCGTTTGGTTTGCTCTTTCGGGTGTACTCTCTGTTGCACAGAGCGCATTTTTCCAGTGTGGGAGTCGCATTGTCGGGATACCGTTGTCCGGCCGCGTTACGGTGCGAGTTGACTCGGTGCCCACGCCGGCGATCTTTCTGCCTTTCCAATCGCCCTAATCGGTTGGCTTCCAGGCAGGTCTCGCAACGGGGTGGTGGGCCGAACCGATTCGTCCGAATGACTGGAGTCTTGTTACACTGCGGACAGAGGCTTTGACGGTTCATGCCGATCTTGTACTCCGACGACGAAGGGTTGGCCAGTGAAAAGAGCGGTCATCACCATTGGCCTTGGGTTTGGGGATTGCGGCAAAGGTGCCACGGTCGATTTTCTTTGTCGTCACCTTGGCGCCAGCCTGGTCGTCCGCTACTCCGGCGGCTCGCAATCGGGCCACAATGTTGAGCTGCCCGACGGCCGACGCCACACCTTTTCGCAATTCGGCGCCGGCACACTCGCAGGCGTCCCGGCCCACCTTGGCCCGCGCGTGATCATCAACCCCAGCGCCCTGCCGCGTGAGGCCGACCACCTCCGTTCGCTTGGCATCGACGACCCCTTCGCACTCCTGACCGTTCATCCGCAGTGTCTCGTCTCGACGTTTTGGCATCAGACCGTTAACCAGCTCCGCGAGCTTGCCCGCGGCGCTGGCCGGCATGGCTCGTGCGGCCACGGCATCGGCGAGACTCGGTCTTACTGGCTCCGCTATGGGGACGATGCGATCTTCGCTCGGGATTTGCAAGATGCCGCCGTCCTGAACGAGAAACTCGAACTCCTTCGCCAGCGGCTCTTTCTCGACCTGCAAGAGTTCATCGAGCGAGTGCCTACTGCGGAACTGAGGGAATACGACCTGCTAACCCTGGCCCCGGCCGCGACCAGCGAGAGCCTGCTCGAAGTGGGCTCCTCGCTGCGGCTGCAGGATCGTGTACCCTTCACGTCGGGAACGCTGATCTTCGAGGGGGCGCAGGGCGTATTGCTCGATGAGTGGCGTGGCTTTCATCCGCATACGACCTGGTCCACCGTGACGGCGCATCACGCCCTGGAAATGGCCCTGGAATGTGGCGTCGAGGAACTCTGTGTGCTCGGTCTGACGCGGGCCTACACGACCCGGCACGGCGCTGGCCCGTTCCCAACCTACGATGCGGCCCTGACGGCAGCGCTGCCGGATCCCGGCAATCCACACAACCCCTGGCAAGGCGGCTTTCGGGTCGGGTGGCTCGACTTGCCGTTATTGAAGTACGCAGCGGCAGTTGCCGGGAGTGAGCTGGATGGCTTGGCCGTGAGCAACCTGGATCAGCTCGAGACCCGGCACGTCAAGGTCTGCACCGAGTATGCGGGAGTGCGGTTGGAGCCATCGCCGGGCCCGAGCCTTGCCTGGCAGGCCCGCTTGACCGATAGCCTCCGAAACGCCAGGCCCCTCCTGCACGACACCACACCGACGGAGTTACTTGGCATGCTCGGCGAGATTGCGCCGGTTGTCATCGAGGGCCGCGGTCCCACACACACAGCAAGAAGTGCCACCTCGCTGCCGTTCCGCAAGCGAAAAGGAACTGCGCCTCACGGCTTCTGATACCCTTGGATGCGGCCGGCCAGATCAAGACAGCAACTCGCCGCTCCGGGGACTCCGTTGACGAGTGCCTCCACCCGCGCGCACTCCCGGACGCAGTGGAGAGCATTGAGCTGTTTTCCCGAAGTCTCCCGCGAGCGACATACCTTGATCGCGTAGCGGAACGCGGTCACCGAACGGTGATTCGCCGGGCTGGACGGCTTGATCGCCGCGCTCCCATTGCCGGAGTACGCCGGACAGCGGGTGGTATTGTCTCGCAATGGGTTGGGAAGCTGCTTGTTTGCAGTGCAGGTCAGCGCGAACAGTTGCTCCATTGCCTCCCGCAAGGAGCACTCGCCCTTGCAGACCAGCGCGTGCGCCCGCAGCGTCATCCAGGCGGTCAGTTCGTCATACGCTTTCATGCCGAGCTTCGGCTGTGTCTTTGCGGTTTGCACCGACCGGAAGACGGCGATGCCAAGGGCGCGGCGGTCGTCCTCCTTGGCCAGGACCGAACTCGCCCCCTGGACAGCCTCGCACAGGACATTGTGCCAGCCGAGTGTTTTCGCCAGGGCGCGGCGGTGGCAGCTGTAGCGCATACGCAGTTTGAGTTGGGTGTGGATGACCCGGGCGGCGATGCCCAGCGGTCCGCTGCCCCAGTCTTTGCCAATCGGTGTCCCCACCAGGCGGTCGAGGATTTCGTCCTGTAGATCGGTCATGATTTCCCCAAGGTGATAGCTCCCGGAATCGGCGCTTTACTCTCTTCCCAAGGTGATCGGAGGGTGCTGCACCCCTGAGAACAATACGATCCCTTGGAACACCCGTCCAGGGCGGCAGACCCGGCAGGCACTATCGTGGTGCCGGGGACTTGGAATCCGTTGGAAGCACCCAGAGACGAATCATGAAATCGCGGCCGTTGACGTAGGGCTTGCCCTCTTGGGCGCTGCCGCCAGCGGATAGGGCGTGCCGGCCATCGGGGGAGAAGGCGACGCTCCAGATCCAGTTCGCGTGCCCCTTGAACCGCCGGATCTCCTCCCCGGTACTCACGTCCCACAGTCGCACGGTGGTGTCGTAGCCGCCCGACAGCGCCCAGCGTTCATCGGGGGAAAGCGCCAGACAGGTGATACCGGTTGGATGTCCGTCGAAGCGGCGCAGTTCCTTGCCGGTCTCCAGATCCCAGAGCCGAAGGTGCTTGCCCGCCGTGGCGAGGGCACGCTTGCCGTCCTTTAAGAAGACAGCGTTTTCCACCCACCCGGAGTTGTCGCCAAGGACACGCAACTCCTTGCCCGCTGCGATATCCCACAGGCGCAGGGTCTTATCGCGGCTGGCGGACAGGAGACGCTTGCCGTCGGGGGAGAAGGCGACACGGCGAACCGCGTCGGTGTGTCCCTTCAGGACGCGGGCCGCCTGGCCAGTGGCGAGATCCCAGAGGCGCACGGTCCTGTCGTCCCCAGCCGTGGCGGCGAGCCGGCCAATGGGGGAGCAGGCGACGGCGTTGATCGTTCCTTGATGGCCCCCGAAGTTGCGGCCGTCCTTGCCGGTCTCAAGATCCCATTCGAGGAGGACGCCACTCTGGCCAGCGGCAAGGAAGGTCTTGCCACCCGGGACGAAGGCGACGCAGCGGTCGCCGGCACCCGCAGGGGTTGACGTGGGGGG
Source organism: Gemmataceae bacterium (assembly GCA_035637055.1). Classification (GTDB taxonomy): domain Bacteria; phylum Planctomycetota; class Planctomycetia; order Gemmatales; family Gemmataceae; genus DASPXY01. The sequence goes on from DASPXY010000784.1 coordinate 6,240, forward strand.
CCACCGGCGCAGTTCCTTCCCGGACTCTGTGTCCCACAGGCGGACGGTGCCGTCGCCCTTGGGCCAGCCGCCCGTCGAGAGGATTCGGCTGCCGTCCCTGGAGAACACAGCCGTCTGCACCGGCCCTTGGTGTCCCCGATAGACCCGGGCAATCTCGCCCGCCGGCCGCCAGCGACGTATCGCCTTGTCGTACCCCACGGTGATCAGATCGCGGCCATCGCCCGCAAAGAGCAGGCCGGTGACTCCGCGGTTATGGACGTACTGCTGCATCCGTTTGCGCCCCGTTTCAGCATCCCACAAGACCAGGTATCCTTCGGTATCACCCGCCGCGAGGATCTTGCCCTTGCAGGAAAACGCCAGCGCGACGACAGCGCCGAGGTGCCCCTCCAGCGTCAAGCGCTCCTTGTGCGTTGCCATGTCCCAGAGCTTGATGGTGCGGTCGTCGCCGGCGCTCGCCAGGGTCTTGCCGTCGGGCGACAACCGGAGCACCCGAACGGCGCCGGTGTGTGTGTTCCAGACGGCTACCTCTTTGCGATTAGCTATATTCCAGAGACGAATTGTGTGATCGGTGCTCCCGCTGATGAGCGTGTTAGCGTCGGCGGTAAAGGCCAGGGCGGTCACCGCCGCCTGATGGCCGTCGAGCCGCGCTTGTTCAACGCCGGTCGCGGGATCCCAGAGGCGGATGGATTTGTCGAACCCGGCGCTGACGAGGAGTTTTCCATCCGGGGACCAGGCGAGGGCGAAGATCCAGTGCGCGTGTCCTTTCAGCGTGCGCACCTCCTTGCCGCTGGCGGCGTCCCATACTCTGACGAGGTTATCGGCCCCGGCCGTGGCAAGTTGCTTGCCATCGGGGCTGTAGGCCAGACAGGTAGCTCCTCCGGCGTGGCCGGGGAGAACGTACCGTTGCCGGCGAGTGAGTGGGTCGAGGACGCGCACGCTGTTGTCCTCGGCGGCGAAAGCAAGGGAGGCGCCGTCGGGCGACTCCGCAAGGGCGAGAATCACTTCCCGGGGTGCCTGTTCGAGTTGCGGGGCTGGCAAAGTCTTCGGCTCCCTCTTGCCAGCCACGTCGGAGAGCAGGATCGTCTGTTCCCCGCTGGCGGAGGCGAGTGTGTTGCCGTCGGGCGAGAAGGCGACGCTCCAGACCTGTCTGTTGTGGCCAGAGAGGCTCGCCAACTCTGCTTTCGTGGTCACGTCCCACAGTTTGACTTCGCTGAGAAGCTGTTTGGGGGCATTGGGCGTGTACCATCGTCCGGCGCCGGACGCCAGCTTGTCCCCCCTGGGCGAGAAGGCGAGGGCGAGCACGGTGAGCTTGTGCCCTTCGAGGGCCCCAAGTTCTTTGCCGTCGGCGACCCGCCACAGCTTGATGGTCCGGTCCCACCCCGCACTGGCGAGCAGTGTGCCGTCCGGGGAGAAGGCGACGGCCTCGACTTTGTTCTTGTGACCGCGCAGCGTGTGCTTGACTTGCCGCAGGTTGGCATCCCATAGCAGCACCGTGTTGTCGCCACCGGCCGAGGCGAGTGTGTGGTTCTTTGGGTTAAAGGCGACCGCGAAGACGCTGGCCGTGTGACCTTTCAACGTGTGCAGCATTTGGCCGGACTCGGCGTCCCAGAGTTTGACGAAATGATCCAGCCCGGCAGTGGCGACGAGCTTGCTATCGTGGGACATGGCGACGCCATTGACGGCGTCGAGATGGCCGCGCAGGATCTTACGAACCTGTCCGGTGCCGGCGTCCCGCAACTTGGCGGTGCGGGTGAAGAAGTCGGCCGTGACCAGCGTCTTGCCGTCGCGGCTGAAGGTGAGAGCGCGCGTGCCCACCGGTTCGTCCAGACGCACACGGAGGGTGCGAGTCGCCGTATCCCAGAGTTGCAACTCGCCAGGCTCGCCTCCTGCACCTTTGCCGACCGCGAGAGTCTTGCCGTCGGGGGAATAGGCCAGCGCCCAGGTTGTCGTGGCGATGGCCTGCAGGTCGCGCAGGTGAAAGTCGAAGGTCGTCAACTCGACGCGCACCGGCGCTTTCGGCGGCGGATCGTGTTGCGCGGCGGCCGGCGACAGTTGGGCGGCTCCGAGGGAGAGCAGCGCGAGGGCGAGCGGGGATCGGAACATCGGGGGGTCTCCGAAAGAAGCTCTCGCAGAACCCCTCCCCCCAACCCCCTCCCCGAAGCGGAGAGGGGGAGCAAGCAGGAAGGCTCCGTTCTTCTCCCCCTCTCCGCTTCGGGGAGGGGGTTGGGGGGAGGGGTTTTGTGAGTGCCTCGAAAGAAGCCCGGCCAGCGAAAAGTCCTGTCAACACCCGACGCGAAGGCCGGACGCTACCGTCCGCCCGGTCCCAGGCGCTTCAGGGCCGCCAGCGCCTCGATGGTCACTTCCGTCCCCG
>DASPXY010000785.1:0-2568 GCA_035637055.1 Gemmataceae bacterium
TCTCGCCGGTGCGGCGGCGGTGTATAACAACCCCGCCGACCTGCTGGCCCGTTACGATTCCTCACCGCTGGTCAAGGGATTCAGGAACCCGGCCGAGGAGACGGGGACACTGGATCGGGTGCGGGCGGACTGATCGGCTGCGGCGCCAGGGGGCCCTGCGTGGGATCCTGTGGCGGTCCTTCCTGGGAGGGAAGGACCGGCGGGTTCGGTTCACTCCACCAGGGTGCCCACGGGGCAGTCTGCTGACGAACAAGGACGATGGGGAGCGTCAAGACGTCGCCGGCGAATGACAGCGGTGTGTCAATGAAGAGGGCAACCAGCCCGACACTGACACAGCCTGCCCCAAGCAGAGAGCCCCCAACTCCACCCTCTTCGCAACTCCCGAGCATCCCGAGTCCCGTGCCCAGGGTGCCGAGCAGCAAGGATCGCTTGACTCCACCAAATGGAGTGCAGGACGCAAGGTCGGTGCCAGGGAAGGACGTCGCTGGGGCTGTCAAGTTGACAAGAGTGCCGCAGCCGCTGGACATGCAGGTCAGGGTGGCGAACAGCAGCGCGAAGCGGAGGCGCATGGCACTTCCTTGTCTGGGATTCAGCCGATCAACCCGCACCCGGCATATACCTTCCCTATCTGGCTGGTGCAATATCTCTCCGCCCAGAGGGCGCAAGTCGCGACATTGGTGGTGAGGGGCGAGCCCTGCGGCCAGCCTACCCATTCGGAGGAAGCATCATGGAGAAGCGACAGTTCGGCAAGACCGATATGCGGGTGAGTGTGCTGGGCTTCGGCGGCGCCGAGATTGGTTACGAATCTGTCCCGCCGGAGACGGTCGCACGGCTGCTGAACAGTGCGCTCGACGCCGGCCTGAACGTGATCGATACCGCGGAGTGCTACCACGGCAGCGAGGAGTTAATCGGTCAGGTAGCCTCGGGGCGGCGCAGCGAGTTCTACCTGTTCACCAAGTGCGGCCATCCCGAGGGCTACTCAGCGGGCGCCGACTGGCGGCCGGACTCGCTGCTCCGCAGCATCGAGCGCAGCCTGAAACGGCTGCGAACCGATCGCCTCGACCTCGTCCAGTTGCACAGCTGCTCCGAGGCGGAGTTGCGTCAGGGGGATGTGATCGCCGCGCTGGAGAAGGCGCGCGAGCGCAGCTACACACGCTACATCGGCTACAGCGGCGACGGGCAGGCAGCGCGTTATGCCATCGACTGCGGCCGCTTCGACACCTTGCAAACGTCCGTGAGCATCGCCGACCAGGAAGCGCTGACGCTCACGCTGCCCCTGGCGCACGAGCGGCAGATCGGCGTGATCGCCAAGCGGCCCATCGCGAACGCCGCCTGGCGGACGGGCCAGAAGCCGGCGAACGCTTACCATCACGTGTACTGGGAGCGGCTGCAGAAACTGGCTTACGACTGGCTGCGCGGCGACCCGACAGCGGCTATCGCGACGGCCCTGCGCTTCACGCTGAGTGTGCCTGGCGTCCACACGGCAATCGTCGGCACGACGAAACCGGAGCGCTGGCGCGAGAACGCGGCGCTGCTGGAGGCGGGGCCGCTCTCGCCAGAGGAGTTTGAGAAGATCCGCGCCCGCTGGCGTGAGGTCGCGGACGCATCGTGGGTCGGGCAGATCTAGCCCCAACAGGAAAGCCCTTAATGGGAGCCCGAAGCGCCAGCGAGGACCGTTCCTCGCTGGCACTTCGGGCTCCCATTAAGGGCGCTCGCCGCTGCACCCCCGCTACCTCAGTTCGGCCACGCCGGCCCGGAGGTCTTGTTGACGGTGGCCGCGGCTGGTAGCGGTAACGGCAGATTACCGCTGACCGCTGGCGCTGGCGTTGCGACGGTGGCAGGCGTCGGCAGGGCCGACGGCTGGCTCGCCGCCGGGGCCGAGTACTTATACGTGTGCGACGTCTGCTGCAGTTGCGGTGCTTTCGGCAGCGGCAGGGCCGCCGGCATTTCGCTCCGCGGCATCTGGCTCATCGTCGGGCTTGCCACCTTTAGCGCCTGCGGCAACTGCTGCGGCTGTCCAGCCTTCACGGTCGGCGTCGGCATCGGCAGCTCATCCAGGTTCGCCGGCAACTTCGGGGAGCCCCGCATCAGGGCCGGCAGCCGCGGCGCCTCGGCCGGAGACAACTGTGGCAGGCTCGCCATCGCCTTCAACTCGTCCGGCACCGGAGCGGGCGGCGCGTGCGGGACCGGGTTATCGAGCTGCCGCAGGACCAGGGCCGTTGACCGCTCACGCTCGTGTTCCGTCGCCCGCCCGGCCACGCACTGCGGCAGGATCCCCTCGGCAATGGACACCGTGTCATACTGCATGATCGTCCCCTTGGCGAACTGGAACGTGGCGAGGGCGTTGTTGTAGGCGACGATCGCCTGGTACTCCGTGCTCAGGGCGTTGGCCCACTGCCGCTGCGCCTCCAGCAGGAAGTCGATCGTCTTCTCGCCGATGATGAACTCCTTGGTGCGTGCCTCGACCTGCTCCGCGTACGCCTGCCGCTGAGCCCGCCGGGCGCCGATCAGCCGGTAGGATTCAAACACGTCGCGGTACGCCTTTTCCAGGAAGAATGCGGCCTTCTG
>DASPXY010000786.1:0-3327 GCA_035637055.1 Gemmataceae bacterium
CGCTGTCATCCCTGCACAATTCATCCTGCGACCTTAAGGCCGCGGCTACAATTTCCCGACGCAGTAGAGCTTTAAGGTGGTGCGAATGAAGAGGTCGCCTTGCGAGATGGCAATGCTGGAGCGCAGGTCGCGTTCGCCGGCATCGGCCATCGCGACGGTGTGCAGCAACTTGAACTCAGGTCCGGCAGCAACCACAAACACCTCGCCCGAGTGGTTCATCACGTAAATCTTGCCGTCGCCGGCGGTGGGGGAGGCTTCGATCTTGGCCTTGCTGTTGAGTGGCGCGTTCCAAACGACGGTGCCGGACGGCTCAACGCAGGCCAGGCTGCGCTTGTCGCTGTTCAAGACGTAGAATCGACCCTGGTAGAACAATGGCGTGGAAACATCGGAGCTAATGTCTCGCTCCGCGCTTTTCCAGGAGATCGCGCTGTCATCAAGGTTGCCCTGCTTGCCAAGTCTGACTGCATAAACGGGCGCTCCCTTCGGGCCGCACGCCAGCGCAACACCGCCCCCTGCGACGGGCGACGGCACCAGCCGCCAGTGGCCGATCTTCTCCGGATTCCAGGTGCCCCAGCGCCAAAGCTCCTTGCCGGAGGCCGGATCGTGCCCGGTGATGCAATCCCCGCCGGCCACCAGGATCTCGGAGCGCCCGCCGTGGATGACGGGCACCGGCGAGGTGAATGCCTCGAGTGATTCCTCTCGAGCGTCAGCAGGCCGGATCCGTTTCCAAAGCTCCCTCCCGGTCGCCGGATTGAGAGCCAGAAGGTAGGAATCGTTCGGGCCGTCCTTGCGTCCCCGGCCGCTAACCGGCGTATCGCGCTGGAGGACTTGCACGTAGAGCTTGCCATCGTGAAGCAACGGGCTGGTCGAAAACGTCCAAAGGAACGCGAACTGCCCATAGTCAGTCTGAAGATTGCGCTCCCAGAGCTTTTTCCCCGCGAAGTCGAACGCCGCGAGTTCGCCGCTGCCATAGAAGAACACCACGAGCTTTCCGTCCGTGGCGGGCGAGGGGGATGAGAAGTTGCTTTTGTTGTCACGGCCGATACCGGAGGCGACCTGGTGGCGCCAGAGTTCCTTGCCGCTGTGCCGGTCGAGGCAAAGGGCAAGGAGCGTCCGGGCTTGCGCGTCGGGCGTGGAAACGAATACGCGGTCGCCCCACACGATGGGCGTGGCGGCGGACGGGCCAGGCATCGGGGCGGTCCACTTGACATTTTCGGTCGGAGAGAACTTTTCGACGAGGCCCTTTTCGGGGGAACCGCCGTCAAAGCTCGGGCCGCGCCATTGGGGCCAGTTTTCGGCATGCAGGCTGGCGGCGAAGGCACTGGCGAGAATCGCCGTGAGGCTGGCGTGTTTCATAGCGTGTAAAATCGGCGCGCTTATAGTCGTGCGTTGGACGCACGACAAGGCGGAAGGATTGAATCATGAATCAGCGCTTCCACCATGGGCCCGGCCGGCTGCCGGCCTCGTCGGTAGACTGCTGCTGCATCGATTGGACGAGCAGAATGCTGCGGGAGGCTTCGAGCGCCATCTTGAAGTCTGCGTAGCTCGGAAAGCGTTGCGCGGGATCCTTGTCCATCGCCGTCGCAATCGCGTCGCTGGTGGCCTGGGAGATTTCGGGCCGCACGAGGTTGGGAGGCGTGAGAGGGGTGTGGACGTGCCCCGCGACGACTTCCTCGACGGTCTCTGCCTCGAACGGCACATGGCCCGTGAGCGCGTGGTAAAGCGTGCCACCGAGGCTGTACATGTCGGATCGAAAATCCTCGCCGTGGCGTTGGATCTTTTCCGGGGCGACGTAGTAGGGGGTCCCGAAGACGTCCGCCTCATATTCCTTTTTGTCTTCCGCCGCACAAGCCAGGCCGAAATCGACCAGCTTGGGCTCGTTGTATTCGTCGAAGAGGATATTGCCCGGCTTGATATCGCGGTGGAGGAGATTGCGTTGGAGCGCGGATTCGAGCGCGGAAATGACCTTGATGCCGACATCCAGCACGTAGAGTTCGGGCACAGAGCCGTCGCGTTCGATCCAACTGTCCAGACTGCCGTGGTCGGCCAGTTCCATCACGAGGAAGGGCCGTTCGTCGAGTTCATCGAAACCGTAAATGTGGATGATGTTGGTGTGGTTGAGCGCCGCGGTCGCGCGGGCTTCGCGGTAGAGGCTGTCCATGACCTGCTTGTCTCGCGCCATCTCGCGCTTGAGCATCTTGATGGCCACCATGCGCTGCAGGCTGTTGTCAAATGCCCGGTAAACCGTGCCCATGCCGCCCGAGGCGATGACCTCGCGCACTTCAAAATGCCGAACCTGGCTCGGCACGATGACCGGATGGCCGCACTTGTTGCACGGAATCGGATCCAGCGTCCCGTGGCCTTCCGACAGCCAGTGTTTGGCCTTGCATTTGCCGCAGGTGGCAAGGCGAAGGGTCTTGCGGTCCGAATGGGCGGTATCAGCCACTGCCGGAAGATAGCAGGTGTCGCCACTCCGACAAGGGGCGAAGTGGCGAGTTCCTGTCACTTTCTGGGGAGTCGTTCTCAAGGGCGGACTCCTGCCCCTCGCTACGACTTTCCGCCAAGCGGTCCGTTCGACATAGCGGCGACCGTGAGGTCGCGGGCAGGATTTGACCTCGCATTTGCGTCCAGGAGCCGGAGCGCCACTGCTGGGAGCGCCGGCATCCTGCCGGCGAGTTTCAGTCAGCAAAGGAACGCGGACCGCCGGCTGAAAGCCGGCGGTCCCAGCGGCTTGCAACCCCATCACAAATCTGTAAACTGGCCACGAGACGATGAAGCCCGAACTCATCAAGCAAATCGCACGGCAGGCGACGGCCAAAGGCGCTCCACTGCGCCTGGTGCTCACCAACGGCAAGTCCATCACCGTGCCCAGCGAAGAGTTCCTCTGGATTTTCGATGACTTGCTGGGCGTCGCCCACAGCACCAATCCCCAGAGCGGACTGCCCAGTCACCCTACTTTCCTCGACCCCAAAGAAGTCGCTCAGGTCGAAATTCTCAAACGCAAAGCGGTCGCCTGACGCAGGTCCGCGCGCCAATTATTTTATCTCACGGCCCGGTGACGATGAACTCCAGCAGGTCCGCCATGTCCTGCGGCTTGAGCCCTTCCTCCAGCCCTTCGGGCATCAGTGAGCGGCCCTGGCTCTGGAGCGAAGCAATGTTCGCGCGGGCGATGACGCTTTCCGCGCCACCGGCCATCCGCAGCGTGACGCTGTTGGCGTTCTCGGAAGCGAGGACGCCGGACAGGCTCTCGCCGTCCTTCGTCTCGACGGCGTAGCTCAGGAAGTTCGGCGCGACCTCGCGGTTCGGGTCGAGAATGGCCACGAGCAG
>DASPXY010000787.1:0-2698 GCA_035637055.1 Gemmataceae bacterium
TTTGCCGAGTTGCCGCACCTGTTTGCCGCTCTTGAGTTCCCAGAGTTTCACCGCCGTGGAGCCGAAATGGCGCGAAGCCAGGGTGGCCCCATCGGGGGAAAAGGCAATGGCGCTAATGACGCTCCCAATCGTCGCCTGCTGTTGCTGTTCACGTAGGTGGCGGATCTCCTTGCCGGTAGCGATGTCCCATACGCAGTACAGGTTGCCCCAGCCCGGACTCGTGGAGTCGCCGGCCATTGCGACCAACCGGCCGTCGGGAGAGGCAGCAGCGCAGCGAAGGTTACCGGGAAAGACGCCAAATTGCCGGAGGCGCTTGCCGGTCGCCCTGTCCCAGATGAGGACGCCGTTGCTGCGGTCCGCCGAGACGAGCGTCTTGCCGTCGGGCGCGAAGGCGAGCAGCACGCACGTCTCGGCAGGGCGCAAGCGAAGGGTGCCGAAGCGGGTGATGGCACCAGGCGGCAACGGATCGCCGTAACAATCCGTGCGGGCCGGTGGATCGCCCGAGACGGAGGTGACGATGAAAAGCAAAAGGGGAACGGGCAACGAGAGTCGGGACGAGATCGACATGGTTACGCCTCCGCCGAGAACGCAAACCCGCAGGCATGGAGAGCGGGAAAGCGTTCGGAAATAAGCCCGACGCGCCGGCGAGGGACAGTCCCTCGCTGGCGCGTCGGGCTCCCATCCTGGAACCTGATTTACTTCCGCGGCAGCCAGCCGCGCTGCACCAGCACCTCGGCGATCTGCACGGCGTTGGTCGCCGCGCCCTTGCGCAGGTTGTCGGCGACCACCCACAGGTTCAGCCCGTTCGGCACCGTCGGGTCGCGACGGATGCGGCCGACGAAGACCTCGTCGCGGCCCTCGGCGTGCAGCGGCATCGGCACGTCGCGCTTGCCGGGCTCATCCACCAGCACAATCCCGGGCGCACGCCGCAGCGCCTCGCGCGCCTGCTCCACGGTGATCGGTCGCTCAAACTCCAGGTTGATCGCCTCGGAATGGCCGATCCGCACCGGCACGCGCGCCGTCGTCGGCGACACCTGAATGGTATCGTCGCCCATGATCTTGCGCGTCTCGCGGACCATCTTCCACTCTTCCTCGCTGTAGCCCTCGTCGCCCGCCTTCCAGTCGTGCGCCAGCACATTACCGGCGAGTTGGGCCGCATGAGCCTTGGCCGCCGGCATCGCCTCGCCGCGGCCGATCGAACGCAGCTGAGCGTCGAGTTCGACCAGGCCCGTCGCGCCCTTGCCGGAGGACGCCTGATAGGTGGACACGACCACGCGCTTGATGCGGGCCAGATCGTGCAGCGGCTTCAGCGCCACGACCATTTGAATGGTCGAGCAGTTGGGATTGGCGACGATGCCCTTCGGAATGTGCTTGAGGGCGTCGGCGTTGACCTCGGGGACGACCAGCGGTACATCGGGGTCCATGCGCCAGGCGCTCGAATTGTCGATGACGATGGCGCCGGCCTTCGCGGCGATGGGGCTGTACTCGCGGCTGACCAGAGCCGGCGTACTCGACAGCACGATATCGACGCCGGCGAACGCCTCGGGGCGGATCAGCTCGACGGTGTATTTTTTCCCCCGGAAGTCGATGGTTTTGCCCGCGCTGCGTTCCGACGCCAGGAATTTGATCGCGCGCAGGGGAAACGCATGCTCGGTGAGCACCTGCCGCATGATCTCGCCGACCGCACCGGTCGCGCCGACTACCGCAACGCTTGGCACCACGCTTGAAACCCTTTCGTGAACAGAGGAAGCGGAAAACACAACTCTCTCCAGTATTAGCTGCAAGAGCATGCGTTGGCAAGAGAAAGTGCGCTACTCCTCGTTGCATCGGCGCGCGTCCACGGGTACAAGAGAGAGGTTGTCCAGAAATCGCTTCCAGTCTCTCCCGGACAACGTCTTGAGCGAGAAGGAGTCTGCCATGTCCAAGTTGCTTTTGTCCCTCGCGCTGCTCGTGGCGTTGCCGGCGAGTTGGGCGCGGGGCCAGGATGACCCGGCGGTCGCGAAAGCGACCCTCGCGAACATCGGCGTGTCGCGCGGTCTCTGTGTCTTGCTCGGGGACAGCGCCGCGCTGGCCGTGCCGCTGGCCCAGCACAGCGAACTGACGGTCTACGTTCAGACTACCAGCGCCGACGAAGCGAACGCCCTGCGCACGAAGGCCGACGCTGCTGGCCTCCTGGGGACGCGCATCTTTGTCCATCAGGGCGACTATCGCCGCTTGCACCTTGCGAACGACCTGGCGGACGCGATCATCGTCGGTCCGACGGCACAGGGGCCAGCGGGCGTCGCGAAGGCCGAATTGCTGCGCATCCTCCGTCCCGACGGCAAGGCGCTCCTGGCCAAGATCGAACTCGTCAAGCCACCGCCCCAGGACACCGATGAATGGACGCATCCGTATCACACGCCCGACAACAACCCGCAGTCCAACGACCTCCAGGCACGGCGGCCATTCCTCACGCATTTCCTGGCCGAGCCCTGGTACTGTCCGCTGACGCAAATCACGCTCGTGTCCGGCGGCCGCATGTTCAAGGCATTTGGCGATCGCTCATCGGCGAAACCGCAGGAGGATCTGCTCAACAAGCTGATCGCCATGAACGCCTACAACGGCACGATCCTCTGGCAGCGCGATCTGACGCCGGGTTTCATGATCCATCGCAATACCCTCGTCGCCACGCCGCAGACGCTGTTCCTCGGAGATGACA
>DASPXY010000788.1:0-5737 GCA_035637055.1 Gemmataceae bacterium
CCCCTGCCCCGCCTTGTACAGTTCGCTGAAGATCTGGAACTTGGCGGTGAAGCCGGCCAGCGGCGGCATGCCCAGCAGGCTCAGCAGGAAAATGGCGAGCGTCACGACCAGCACCGGCGCCCGCAGGATCAGGCCGCGGCACGCCGACAGATCTTCCGGATCGGACTTGTTGTGCAGTGCGTTCAGGTTGCGGATGAACGCCACCACCGCGAAGGCGCCCAGGTTCATGAACAGGTACGCCACCAAGTAGAGCAGCATGGCGCTGGCGCCCGCAGCGGTCAGCGTCGCCAGGCCCATCATCATGTAGCCGGCGTGGGCGATCGTCGAATAGGCCAGCAGGCGTTTCAGGTTCGTCTGGCCGTAGGCCGCCAGGTTGCCGAAGGTGGCCGTCACCGCGGCGAAGATCGCCAGCACCGGCACGAGATAGCGGGCCAGGTCCAACCAGGGCGCTTGCGGCAGCGTTGGGCCGGCCATCGTCAGCACGATGCGCCCCAGCAGCGCCAGCGCCGCCCCCTTGGACGCCACCGACAGGAACCCGGCCACCTCGGCGGCGGCCCCCTCGAAAACGTCCGGGCACCAGAAATGGAACGGCACCGCCGCCAGCTTGAAGGCGATGCCGATGAGCACGAACAGCGAGGCGAGAATCAGCAGCGGATCGACCGGCCCGGCAGCGAAGGCGGCGGCGACCTCCGGCAGATAGCCGGTGCCGAACTTGCCCGCGATCAGGCTGATGCCGTAGAGCATGATCCCCGCGGTGCCGCCGCCGTACACGACATACTTCAGCGACGCCTCGCTGCTGCGCCGTCGTCCTTTCAAAAAGCCGGCCAGGGCGTAACTCGGCAAGCTCGCCATCTCGACGCCGATGAACACCATCATGAGGTGATTCGCCGATGCCATCATCGCCATGCCGAGCGTCGCGCCGAGGAGCAGGACGTAGAAGTCGGCGGAGTCCTCGCGGTCGGGGATGCCGGTCAGCAGCGATAGCCAGATAACGAGGGCGACGAAGGCGAGCAGGAACAGCCGAATGAAGAGGAAGAAATTGTCGAAGGCGAGCATGCCGCCGAAGGCGACCGCTGGTCGCGGCGGTTCGCTGGGGTTGCCCTGCCACTGGTTCCAGCCGACCATCAGGGCGTAGACGGTCAGGATGAGGGCCACGCCGCCGAGGTGGTAGCGGTCGAGGACACGGAACAGCCGCAGGAGCAGCAGCAGGACGATGGTGCCGCACAGAACCACTTCTGGGAAGAAGGCCGTCAGATCCTGGCCCAGGCTTTTCTGCAGCGCCCCAAGGGCTTCGGGTGTCATAACGAGGTTCTCACTCCAGGTCCGCCGCCAAGCCCACGGGTTGCAACCCGTGGGCTTTTGTGCCCTAACGTATCGTCTGCGACAGCGATTGCACCAGCCCCGTGACGTGCGGCTCCATCATGTTCAGCACAATCATCGGCAAGACGCCCAGCAGCACCGACAGCACCAGCAGCGGGATGATGATCAGCAACTCACGCAGGGTGATGTCCGGGTAATCCTTGTACGCCGGATTGGTGCCCAGGTAGACGCGCTGGATCGTCCACAGGATGTACGCCGCCGTCAGCACCACCGTCGCCGCCGCGAGGATGGCGAGGATCTGCCCGGCGTACGGTACGCCCGGCACGGTGAAGTTCCACGTCGCCAGCACCACCATGAACTCGCCGACGAAGCCGCACATACCCGGCAGGCCCATCGCGGCGAAGAAGATAATCGCGCTGATGCCGCCGTAGAGCGGCATCGGCTCGTTCAGGCCGCGGAAACCGTTCAGGTTGCGATGGTGCGCCCGATCGTAGATCACGCCGACCAGGAAGAACATGCCCGCCGACGTGATGCCGTGAGCGATCATCTGGAACATCGCCCCGTTCATGCCCCAGGACCAGTACTGCGACTGTCCAGGCTGGCTCCAGACGGCGATGCCAAGGATCACGTAGCCCATGTGGCTGATCGAACTGTATGCCACCAGTTTCTTGAAGTCCGTCTGGGCCATCGCCGCCAAGGCGCCATAGACGATATTGATGATTCCGAAAATCGCCAATGGCCAGGCGAGCGCCTCCGCTGCCCACGGACAAATGGGATAGGCGATGCGCAGGATGCCGTAACCGCCGAGCTTGAGCAAGACGCCGGCGAGGATCATGCTGATCGGCGTCGGCGCCTCGACGTGGGCGTCCGGGAGCCAGGTGTGGAACGGGAACACCGGCACCTTGATGGCGAAGCCAATGAACAACAGCAGGAACATCGTGTACTGGAAGCCTTCCGACGCGAAGAAGTTCTGCTCCAGGCGCTGCGCCGTTTTCGCAATCTTCTCCGGCGAGATCTCCTTGCGCATCACCGCTTCGAGATCCTTCCGCCGACTTTGGTCCTCCTCGGTCAACTTGGCGCCGGGGCTCGCTATGCGGTCCAGGAAGTCCCGGTCCCTGACCATCAACTTCAGTCGCTCGTTTTCCAGCAGCACCTGCTCGGCGACCTTCAGGCGGGCCGCCGCCAGGAGTGCCTTCTCGTCAACGGGTTTCTTCTCCTGGATCAGTTTCTCTTTCTCGCGCTCGGCCTCCTTGAGCACCTGTCGCGTTGCCTGCCCGGCCCGCTGCAGGGCGATCAGGTCGAACGAGTTGACGGCGGCGCGCTCGTCGATCTGCTTCGCGTTCAGCTTCTCCTTGGCGCCCGCTTTCTCCGCTTCCGTGCGGATCCTGTCGGCGGTGCCGGGCGCGACGAAATCGCGAATGTCGGTGAAGTAGAACGCCAGCAACGCGATCAGGATGAAAACGCTGCCGAGCAAGGTATAGAGGAAGAACTTGATGGCCGCGTACTCGCGGCGCGGCCCGCCCCAGACGCCGATGAGGAAGTACATCGGCAGCAGCATCACTTCCCAGAAGATGTAGAACAGGAAGAAATCCAGCGCCAGGAACGTGCCGATCATGCCCGTTTCGAGGAGCAAGACCAGGGCACAGTAGCCGCGGACGTGTCGCTCCGACCAGTGAGGTTCCTTTTTGTGGCCGTGGTCGCCGTGACCGTGGTGCGGCGGTTCGACGCCGCGCGGCGGGAAGCTCGCCAGCATCGCCAGGAAACTGATGACGGTCGTCAGCAGGATCAGCGGCATGCTGATGCCATCAACGCCGAGGAAATACTCGATGTTGAAGCGGCTAATCCACGGCACGCGCGCGACCTGATCGTCCGATTTTCCAGGCCCACCGGCTCCTCGCTGGGCGGCGTCGGCCTCCACACGCCGGGCCAGACTCGACGCTTCGGGGTTGCCGCGGTCGCGTTCCAGGACGCCATACTGGAAGTCGATGTACAGGATCAGGCTGATCACCAGTGTGCCCGCCGTGCCCAGCAGCGTCCACCAGCGCATCCATTCCTCGCTGCCGCGCGGGAAGAACAGCAGGATGAGCGCGAACACCGTTGGCAGGAAGATGACGGCGGACATCCAGAACAGGTCGAGTTCTTCTAGCATGGAGGTCTACTCACATCGCTAAACGAGCGGCGGGGTTTATCCCCGCCGTCTGGCCGGCGGGGATAAACCCCGCCGCTCGTTTTCTAACAACTCACAACTCTTGTGTCACCGTGCGGGCGGTTGGCCGAGCAGGGCGATCAGCAGCACCCAGATGCCGACGGCGGCCACGACCAGGAAAATGACGTAACTGCGCAGGTAGCCGGTCTGCACGTTTCGCAGCCACGCCCCGATGCCGTAAAACACGCGCGCCGTCAGGTTCGCCAGGCCGTCGATGATCCCCAGGTCAAAGCGGCCGCTGCCGCGCGCGGCGCCCACGGTCGCCTTGGCGGTGCCGTCCACAACGCCATCAATGACGCGCGTGTCGAAGCCCCGACACCAACTCGCCACCGCCATCGCCGGGCGCACGAACAGCGCACTATAAAGCTCGTCGAAGTACCATTTGTGGCGCAGGAAGTTGAACAGGCCAGGGAACTGCTCCTTCGCGTCGGCGGGGTCGAGCACGCCGCGGTAGTACACGAGATAGGCGAACAGGAAGCCGAGGAGCGCCATGCCCAGCGCCAGGAAACCGGCGAGCGCGTGCCCCTTATGGGCCTGGAAGCGCACGTTCTGCGGGCTCTCTTGAAAAGCCGTTCTTGGCCCGCTCCACACCTCCAGCCCCGCCACGCCGCCAAAGTCGGCGATAACCGAGGTCGGCTGCCCGTGATGGATGTGCCCTTCCAGCAAGCTCGCTTCGGGGTCGAAGACCGGCCAACCCCACGCCACCGCCAAGGCGCATACCGCCAGGATGATCAGCGGCACGGTCATTGTGTACGGCGATTCGTGCGCGTTGTCGTAGACGTGGTGATCGCGTGGCTTGCCGGTGAAGGTCATGAACCACATGCGGAACATGTAGAACGTCGTGATGGCGGCGGTGAGCAGCGGCAAGATGAACAGCAAAATGTGGTCGCTGTGGACCATGCCGAAGCCCCAGGCATGGGCGAGGATCGAGTCCTTGCTGTACCAACCGCTGAACAGGGGCGTCCCGGCGATGGCCAGGCAGCCAACCAGCATGGTCAGGGCGGTGATCTTCATCTTGCGATAAAGGCCACCCATTTTCGTCATTTCTTGCTGATGGTGGCAACCGTAGATGATGCTGCCGGAGCCGAGGAACAGCAGGGCCTTGAAGAAGGCGTGGGTGATCAGGTGGAACAGGCCCGCCGCCCAGCCGCCGACGCCCAGGCCGAGCATCATGTAGCCGAGTTGGCTGACAGTCGAGTAGGCGAGCACCTTCTTGATGTCGGTCATCACGAGGGCGATGGTCGCCGCGACGAACAGGGTGATGGCGCCGGTGTAGGCGATCACCAGAAGTGCTTCCGCGGTGAATAAAGGGAAGGTGCGGCCGACGAGGTAGACACCGGCCGCCACCATCGTCGCGGCGTGGATGAGGGCGCTGACGGGGGTCGGGCCCTCCATCGCATCGGGGAGCCAGACATGCAGCGGGAACTGGGCCGATTTGCCGACGCAACCAAGGAAAATGCCCAACCCTGCCGCTACCAAAAGCCAGTACGGCATGGTTCCGAAGCCCGCGCGCGTCGTGGACACCTCTCTTGGGACTGATCGGTCTCGCTCATCCCTGTCGAGCGCCGTCCAGTTCTCGGCATGGAGGTGCGACTTCACCGGGAACAGAACGACGTCAGACCCACTCGCCGGGGCGAGTGTCAGTTTCTTGCCGTCCGCGGTGGGGTTCCCGCGCACAATGCGTCCTGCCAACTCCATCGGCTCGCCGTGGAAGTCGGTCACTGGCGCCCGGACACGGGCGAAGATCTCCTCGAAGTTGAACGTGCCGACAGAGGTCCAGATGATCAGCAAGCCAATGATGAAACCGGCATCGCCAACGCGGTTGGTGATAAATGCCTTGTTCGCCGCGTTCGAGGCGCTTTGCCGCTCGAAGTAAAAGCCGATCAGCAGGTACGAACAGATACCGACCAGCTCCCAGCTGACGAATACCTGAAAGAGGTTATCCGCCAGGATCAGGTTGAGCATCGAGAAGCAGAAGAGCGACAGAAAGAGGAAGAACTGGCCGAAGCGACCGCGGCGGTGCAGGTGCCCATGCGCCGTGTGAACGTCGTGGTCGGTGACGGTCCGTTGCAGCTCGTCCGCCATGTAGCCGATGGAGAAGACGTGAATCAGGGTGGCGATGAACGTCACCATGAGAAACATGATGACGCTCAGGTGATCGATGTGGTAGCCCAACTGCAGCACGGTGCCTGGTTGTTTCACGTTGTCCTG
>DASPXY010000789.1:0-4881 GCA_035637055.1 Gemmataceae bacterium
AAGGAGAACTCGCTGCCGCCCCTTCGCGATGCCGATGGCCAACTCATCGACCGCGATACGGTCCGCTATCTGCTGCACCGCCAGGCGCGGGCGGGCAAGGTCGAACTCGATCTGGAAGCCCGGGCGCTCTGCGACCTGATCGACCGGCGCAGCAGCGGCGACTTCGCCCTGCTGCTCCTCAAGGGGTATCTGACCGCCGGGGCCAACCTGCAGGACCGCTGGGCGCTGGTGCTGGCCTGTCTGCTCGGCGACGACCGCATCGTGCCGCCCCTGCACAGCCAGATCCGCACCTGGGCCGAGAGCCAGCAGCCCAACCGGGCCGAGGATGCCGTGCGCGCCCTGGCGTTGGCGCGCACGGACGCGGCCCTGATGACCCTCGACGCCCTGGCCGTCCGCTACCGCAGCAAACGCCCCTACCTGGGCGAGGAGGCCGCCGAGGGCTTCACGCGGGCGGCACAGCAGCAGGGACTGACGCTGGACGAACTGGGCGACCGCGTCGTCCCCTGGCTCGGCTTCGAGCCGGGCAAACCGCGTCTGCTCGTCTGGGCGAAACGACAGCTGGAAGTGCGCATCGGTCTCAATTTCAAGTTTGAGTTCCTCGACCGTCAGACCGGCAAGGCGCTCAAGGCGCTGCCTGCCGGAGTGCCAGAGGCGCTGCAAAAGGACCATCGGGAGCAGTCGGGCATGCTGAAGGAGGCGGTCAAGGCGCAACTGACCCGTCTGGAGAATCTGCTCGTCCGTGGCCACCGCTGGCCGGTCGGGCGCTGGCGAGAATTGTTTCTCGCTCATCCCTTGCTGATTCCCTTCGCGGTGCGGTTGGTGTGGGGGATCTACGACGCGTCGGGCGGGCTTACCGGCACCTTTCGCGCCCTGGAGGACGGTTCGCTCACGGGTGCCGATGACAGTGGCATGTCACTCCCGGCCGCGGGCTCTGTCGGCATCGTGCATCCGCTGGAACTGGACGCTGACGCCAGGAAGGCGTGGCAGCGGCACCTGGCGGACTACGAGATTGAACCGCCCTTTCCGCAGCTGGAGCGGCCGGTGCTGAGCGTCCCGCCGGGGCAGAAGCGAGCCAAGGTCGCCACGGATCACGCGGGCGCCGTGGTGATGGCAGGGACGTTCCGCAATCGCGCCGAGAAACTCGGCTGGGGGCGCACTGCCGTGAGCGGTGGGCGCATTGTCGCCTACGGAAAGCGGTTCACGGGCGCGGGGCTCGACGCCCTGGTTGGCCTGGAGGACATGTACGTCGGCGCGAACTGGGACGACGAGATCGCGCTGGGCCGCGTCTGCTTTGTGCGCTCTGCCGGTGAAGGCCGCGGCACCTACGCCGATGTTCCCGACGAGAGCAACCCCGACCTCGTTCCGCTCGGAAAAGTGCCGCCGGTGGTCTACTCGGAAGTGATGGGCGATCTCAAAAGGATCGTTGGACAGAAGGCACACGTCGAGGAAGAGAGTTTCTGATCGGGTGTCCCTGTCGAGGTTGGCATTTCCGGAAGGACGCCCCAAGCGGGAAACCTGCACTTGCTGAGTATTGACGAGCAAGTTCCGCAATCCCGTTCGTAGTCCCGCCTTCAGGCGGCTTTCGCCGCAACCGCCTGAAGGCGGGACTACGAACCCCGTTGCGAGCTGGTGGTGGTTATCGGGATCACTCCGCGAGTGTCGCCGTCGCGGCGGCCACGGCTTCCTGGGCGGCCGCGAAACGAACGATGTAATAGGCCCCAAGGAGCGTTTCCGCCGCCGGCCCCGCCTCGGGCTGCACGCTCTTGCGCGCCCGTTCCAGTTGCTCTGCCAGGCGGCCCAGCGGGCGCGCGCACACCGCCAGGCCCAACCCGTCAGCCTGCGTGGCGAAGCGGCGCAGCGACTCCGTCTCCGGCGCCGCCAGCAGGCCCGCCTCGCCCAGCGCTTCCAGGCGCTCGCTCATGCGCGCCAGCAGCAGCCCCAGCGCCGTCGCGGTGTGGACTTCCTCCTCTTCGGTTTCGGCGGGCTCGTCTTCCTCGTCCGTGGCCGCAGGCGCGGGGCTTACTGCCACCTTCGAGCCGGCCGTCCCATCAAGAGTGATATTGAAGACCTTTTTCTCCTCATACAGAGCGATCGGCTCGACCGCGAGTTGGCCTGCGTGCAACCGCAGCATGCCGAGCAGTCCGCGCGTCACCGCGGGATTGTGCCGTTCGAGAGCGTCAACGGCCCCGGCGGTCTCCGGCGTGTGCGGCATTACCAGCGGCAGCGTCCGTCCGTCGGCGTCGATCACGGGACGCAGCAATTCCTGGCGGATGCTGTCGAACTGAGCCGGACCCCAGGCGTTGGGCGTCAGGAGAACCAAATCATCGAGTTCGCCGCGCCCCTGCATGCCGCCGCCGAACAGCCGCACGGCCCGCTCGACGAGGTCCGCCCAGCGGCTGATGGCGCTGGGCACTTCGAGCGGGGCCGCTGGACCAGTTACCAGGGCGCGCGTGGCATCCCGCGCCGATAACCGGCCGGCGCGGTTGCGCCAGGTGTTCAACAGTCGCAGCGTGCTGCGGCTGGCCTCCCTCGGCGAGCTGCAGCCAGACCAGGGGCCGTCCTGCGCGTACCGCGAGACCGGGTCGAAAACGCCCACGTTCAGCGGGCGTGTATCCGTCCAGGTCGCCCAGCTGCGCGCCGAGCGATCCCAGAAATAGACAGTGAGGCCCGCGTAGCCGCTCCGCGTGCGCCATTGCCGGGCACCCATCCCAACCAGCTCTACATCTCCGACGCGCTCGTAGTGCGAGCGGTGGCGGCCGACCAGGTCGGGCGTCGGCCGGGCGGCGAGGGCGCGGCTCAACGCCAGGACGCGAGCTGCCGTCCCCAGCAGGCCGGCACTCGCGGCGCGGGCATCGCGCGCCAGGTACAGCGCCACCTCATCGGCGAGCGCGCGCAACACGCGCTCCAGGCGCGGCAGATCGACGCCATGAGCCGAGACCGCCAACGTTCGCAGGCGTTCCTCGGAAGCGCGCGATAGACGCGACAGTCCGAGCACGACCATCTCACGTAGCACCGTCGCCACCGAGCCCAGCACTTCCTCGCGCGTCCGCGGCGCCCCGGCCGATGCCTCCAGGGTGGCCTCCTCGGCGTCAAGCTGCCGCTTGCCCTTCGCCGCCTGATAGGCCAGCACGGCCGCGACGCGATGGACGCACGGCCCGGGCTGGTGGCACGAGCACACCATCCCACCCAGCCCGCCGCCGGGCATCCAGCGACAGACCACGTTCCACGTCGGGAAGCGTACCACCAGCGAACCGGCCTCCTCGAACTCGGCGGCGAACCCTGCCGCCAGCGCCTGGGTCGCCTTGCGCATGAGCGGCTTGCCGGACCACTTCGACAGCACCTCGTCAGCGACCGCCAGCACCTCCTCGCCGGCCTGCGGTGCCGGGGTCGCCGCGGCGGTGGCGGTGGTGGGTGCGGGTACCGACGCGCGCAGCGACATCACTGCCATCAGGATGTGGCGGCAAACGCCAGTCTGGGGGCAGGAACACTTCGACTGTGCCGGCGCCGCCGCAAGATCGACGGTGAAGCCTTCGACCTCGAAGCGGAGCAAGTCGCCGTGCGGGCCAACGACGGCGGGCTTGATCGTGTCGATGTCCTTGCGCGCGCGCCGCACCAAGCCCTTGTTCGCGAGAGCGCTGAGGGCGTCGTCGTCGAAGGGCGCCACCGCGGCGCGCATCTGGTCTAGGAGAGCACTTTCGCCAGCCATTCCGCCAACCTCGAAGGGGTAAGGGCCGCCACTTCCGCCCCGGCGGCGACGCAGCGCTCGGCCATCTGGCGATCGTAAGCCGGCTCGGCGCGCTCGTCCAGCGCCGCCAGCCCAAGGACACGCGCCCCCGCCTCGCGCAGCCGCTTGATCGACGCCAAGAGCGCCGTCGCCGGGCCGCCCTCGTAGAAATCGGTGACGAGCACCACCACGGTGCGCTGCGGATTCTGCACGCGCGTCTCGCAGTAGCACAGCGCGCCGCCGATGTCGGTGCCGCCGCCGAGTTGCACGCTCATCAGCAGTTCGGTCGGATCGTCCACCTGATCGCTCAGATCGATGATCGACGTATCGAACGCGATCAGGCTGACGCGCAGCGACGGCAGGCCCTTGAAGATGCCGGCCATCACGGCGCTGTAGATGACCGAGTCCATCATCGAGCCGCTGCAATCGACGACGAGGATGATGTGCCAGGGCATGTGCCGCTCGACGCGCGAGAAGAAGTGCAGCGCCTCAAGGATCAGCCGACGACGTTTACGATCGTAATTCTTCAAATTGGCGCGGATGGTGCGGTGCCAGTCGAGATTGCGGTACACCTTCAGGCGGCTGCGGCGCAGCCGATTCAGACGGCCCCACAACACCGGCCGCACTTCCTTTGCCAGTCGGCGCCGTAACTCCTCGACCACCTTGCGGACGATCTGGCGGGCCGTTTGCAGCACCTTGCCCTCCATCAGGTGGCGGAAGGTCAGCACGGCCTTGAGTAGCTCGTAACTCGGCTCCAGTTTGCGCAGCACTTCCTCGTCGGTGACCAGCTCGGTCATGCCATAGCGGTCGAGGGCGTGACGCTCGATCACCTCGGCGGTGTCGCCGGGGAACAGGTCGCGCACGTCGCGCAGCCACTCGGGGACGGCGAGGACGCTCTCGCTGAGGTCGGCGCCGCGCGATCCCTCGCGCACGCCGCGGCCGGCGTATTCGCGACCGTAGAGGTATTCGAGGACGCGGTCCATGCGCCGGTATCCCTCGCGGCCCTTGCCGGCGAGCGCGGTTCCCAGCGAGTCGTCGGCGAAGCGGCCCAGCAGCAATCGCCAGCGTGCGAGGGCCTGATCTTTCTTGTCGGTCGTCATGGTCGTGTGTAATGGGAGTGTGTCACAAAATCATCGAGTACAAAATCATAAGAGGAC
>DASPXY010000790.1:0-5551 GCA_035637055.1 Gemmataceae bacterium
CGATGCGAAGGACGAGGCCCGGCGGCAGGCGGTGGCGACCGCCGAGGCCGAGAAGGAGGGGCGGCGGCGCGAGCGGCAGGCCATCAACACGATGACCGACGCGATGATGGCCGATCTGCTGGGGCGGCAGGTGCGCTTGACCGATCAGCATCGGGAGTTTCTCAAGAAGGTGCTGGCGCAGCACGAGGCGTTCGCCGCCGCCGCGGCCGACAACGTCGAGAGCCAGCAGAACCGGGCCGAAGGTTACTTCCGCGTGGGCCACATCCGCGAACGGCTGGGTGAACTGAAGGAAGCGGAGTCGGCGTACCGCGAGGCCGTGGCCATCCACCAGCAACTAGCAGCCCGGTTCCCCAAGCAACCCGAATTCCGGCAGGGGTGGGCCATTAGTCAGAACAACCGCGCCCTCGTGCTGCTCAGCCTGGGCCGGCTGCCAGAGGCGGAAAAGGCGTTCGACGAGACCCTGGCCCTTCGCAAGCAACTCGCGGACCAGAACCCCAAACAACCCAACGACCGCTACCTGCTGGCCACCACCTACCGCAACCTGGGCGGCCTGCTGCGCGACACAGGCCGGCTGCCGGAGGCGGAAAAAGCCTACGGCGCTGCCCAAACCATTAGCGAGCGGCTGGCGGCCAGCTTCCCCGACCGAGCCGACTTCCGCGAGGAGTGCAGCATTGTCCAGGGGCATCTGTGCGTCGCGTTTGCCATCTGGGGCCGGCTGCGGGAGGCGGAGAAGGCCTGTCGCGCTGCGCTGGCCATTCGCGAGCGACTGGCGCGCGACTTCCCCGACCGACCCGACTTCCGCCACGGCTGTGCCCTCGCCTACCACAACCTGGGCAACCTGCTGCGCGATACGGGCCGGCTGCCAGAAGCAGAGGAGGTCTTCCGCGCCGCCCTCACCCGCTTGAAGCAACTGGCGAGCGACTTCCCCAACCGGCCCGAGTTCCGCCAGGAGTTGGCCATGAGCCACAACAACCTCGGGAACTTGCTGGGCCTCCGCAAGCAACCGAAGGAGGCGGAGGAGGTCTTGCGCGACGCCCTGGCCCTCTCGCGGCGGCTGGTGGCCGACTTCCCCGACCGACCCGATTTCGGCGATGCGCTGGCCACCAGCTACGGCAGCCTGGCCAGTTTGTTGCTCGCCACGGATCGACAAGAAGAGGCGGAGAAGGCGTTTCAGGCGACCCTGGCACTCCGCGAGCAGTTGGCGAAGGAGTGCCCCGAGCGGCCCGCCTTCCGCCGCATGCACGCCCTGGCTTACTTCAACCTGGGCGGTGCGGTGTTCGCCGCCCGCGGACCGCAGCAGGCCGAGGAGGCCCTTCGCAAGGCTCTGGCCATCTCCCAGAAACTGGTGCAGGAGTTCCCCACGGTCCCCGAGTATCAGGATGACCTGGCGCACACGTTCCTCAAACTGGGCTTGCTCCATGTTCTCCGTCAGGAGGATGCCCCTGCTGTGGCGTTGCTGACCCAGGCCGTGCCGCATCACCAGGCCGCCGTGAAGGGGAACCCCGGCAACCGCTCGTACCGCGAGCACTATCGCACCACCCTGACGCAACTGGCTCAGGGCTACTTCCGCCTGGCCGACCATGCTCGGCTGGCCAAAGTTGCCGACGACCTGGGCGGCGTGGGCTGTGACGCCGCGAAAGACGTCTACGACGCGGCCAACTTCCTGGGACTCTGTGTGGTCCTGAACGCCCAGGACGCCAAGCTCGACCAGGCCAAGCGCGAGCAATTGGCCCGGAACTACGTCAGCCGCTTGCGAGAACTCCTGCGGCAGGGCGTGGCGCTTGGCAACAAGGACGCGCCCCAGATGTACAAGACCTGGCGGGACACATTGAAGCAAATGGCCAAGGCCCACCTGGATCTAGCCGAGCACGGCTGGCTCGCCGTGAACGCCGACGACCTGGCCTGGTGGGGTTATGACCCGCCGAACGACACCTACGACGCGGCCTGCTTCCTGTGCCACGCCGCGAGGCTGGCCGGCAAGGACGCCCGGCTCGACGAGCCGAAGCGGAAGGAGTTGGGCCAGCGCTACGCCGACCGGGCGCTGGCGATGCTGCGGCAGGCGGTCGCGGGCGGCTACAAGGACGCAGCCCGCATGAGACAGAACCCCGACCTGGAGCCGCTGCGAACCCGGGAAGATTTCCGGCAACTGCTCGCCGAAGTCGAAGGAAAAACCAAAGAGTAGTCCCTAACCTGTCCAACAAAAGCGGCCGGTGAGGTCTCGCCGCCAAGCAGATCCCTCACCGGCCCGGCCACGCCCCGGCGCTCGGTCTGCGCGCCGGCGGCGATGGTCCCCCCCTGATATCGCAGACCGTGCCGATCGGAGAACTCTCTCATGTTCCATCATTCGCGACCACGGCCGCTGCGGCGGCCGCCCGTGACCCGTGCGCGCCTCCAGGTCGAACTCCTGGAAGACCGCAACGTCCCCAGCGGACTCACGCTGACGCCGCTGGTGCGGGTGTCCAATGACACCCCCTCTCTGCCCGCTCCGCCCACGTCCCCCATTGTGTTTCCCAACAGCGAGGTGGAGCCGCAGCTTGCCGTCAACCCCGTGGACACGACGCAGGCCGTCGCCGTCTGGCAGCAGGACCGCTACCGCAGTGTCGGCGGCGCCCGCGCCCTGTTTTTCAGCGTCACCGCCAACGGCAATGACACCGGCGGCGCCAGCTGGTCCACCCCGGCGGCGATCCCCGGATTCGACGCCACGGCTGCCGGCTCGCTGTTCGCGCGCTACACGGACCCGTGGGTGTCCATCGGTCCCGACGGCAAAGTCTATGCCACGGCCCTGGCCCTCACGCCCGTCGGCCCCATCCCCGGCCACACCGCCTGCCTGGTGATCACAGGCTCCATCACCGTCAGCGGCGGCGTGGCCAGCATCTCCTGGGATCCGAACGGCCCGACCACGCTGATCCGGGACGACGCGCCCCCCGGCACGGACCCCGCCGATCTCGCCAACGACAAGGAGATGGTCGTCGCTGACCCGAACCGTGCCGGGTACGCTTACGTCATCTGGGACCGCCTCAACCAACCCAGCGACCAGCAGAACTTCAACGCCGCCCACGGGCTCGCCTTCCGGGAAGACGCGATGTTCGCGCGCACGACCGATGGCGGCGCCACCTGGAATGGTGGTGACTACCCTCCCGCGGTGCCGGGGTACCCGGCCAGTGACCTCACCAACTTCAAGGCCAACGTGTCGGCGTTCGGCAATCAAATCGTCGTCGAGCCGAACGGTGATCTGGTGAACGTCTTCACGCACCTCAACGGCTCGGGCAACCAGGCGGCGCAGGCGGACCAGACCGTGCTCGGCGTCATGCGCTCGACCGACCACGGCGCCACCTGGTCCGACATCATCACCGGCCCGGCGGAAGAAGTGATCGACGTCAGCGACCCGGACACCGGCGCCCCGGTGCGGGCCGGCGAACCGATTCTCGATGTTGCCGTCGATCCGAGCAACGGCAACCTGTACGCCGTCTGGGCGGACGCTCGCTTCAGCGGCTTGGCCCACGATGACATCGCCTTTTCCATGTCCACCGACGGCGGGCGGACCTGGTCGGCGCCGATCAAGGTCAACCAGACGCCCATCAACATCCCGGCGGGCGACCAGCAAGCCTTCACCCCGGACGTCGCGGTCAACAGTGACGGCACGGTGGCGGTAACCTACTACGACTTCCGCAACAACACCGCCGACCCCGGCCTGGCCACGGACTACTGGCTCGTTCACGCCAGTAGCAACTTCACCAACCCCGCCAGCTGGACAGCCGACGAGAAGCGGCTTACGCCCACAACATCGTTCAACATGGAGAATGCGGCGCCGACCAGCCGCGGGTATTTCCTGGGCGACTATCAGGGCCTGGCGGCGGCGGGGCGAAACTTCTACTCGCTCTTTGGCCAGGCGGGCAGCGGCTCGTCCGACCCGTCCAACATCTGGTTCCGGGATCCGCCACCGGCGTCCGACGCAGCGGAATCGCCGGACGTGTCGCTCACCCCAGCGACCACGGCTGAACTGGTTGCCCGAGATGGGCTGGCCGGAGACCTGGCGTTCTTCGTCGGAGGAACGTCGCAGACCGCCGGCCCAGCCTACGCACCGGAGGGCAACAAGCCCGGCTCCGATGTCCACTCCAGCAGTGGGCTCGGCCGCCAGGTCGGGGCTGTGTTCTCAGCCGAGAGTCGTTGCGACCTGGCGTTAATCTCCGCCTTGGGCAGCGAGACAGATGCCCTCTTCTCCGACGCGCTGGGGAGTGACGGGGCCGTGGTGGCGCTTGACTGATCCCCGCGGCTGCCGGTGAGGTGTCGCCGCCAGGCAGATTCCTCACCGGCCCGTCATCGCCCCGGCGTCAGGGTAGTCGGGCGTTACCACCCATTGCGGCCCGGTAGCAGTGGTCGAAGAGGAGCTGCCACTCAAGCTGCTGGACGCGCTTCGCCAACTCCTCGTCCGGGGTATCGGTGTCGCGGACGCGCTCCACAAAATCAACGAAACCAAAGGAATCCGTGAATTGATAGCCCAGGGCCGGGGCCTGCTCGGCGAGCTTCTTGAGGACTGGATGGGGGCCGACCCGGCGCCACCAGTACTTGCTGTTCGCGGCGTCGGGCTCGCGGCGGTGCATGATGGCGTGCCAGTAGCTCCCCGTCGGCGTGTCGATGTCCTGGCTGATTCGGTGCGACTCATCAAGGCAATCTGCCCGCAGCCACAACCCCGCCAGGCAGGCCGCTGCCATGTCCTTATCGCGGATCGTTTGTGGGGCAAATAGCTCCTCGACTGTCACTCCGCGCAGACGAGCACGCATCGTCTCATCGGGGCTGCCGGCATCGAGTGGGTTGAGCCGTTCCTCGCTGAGCAAGTCCGCGATCCGCGGCGGGTAGGCCGTCGAGGGATTCATAGTTGACAACTCCTGTAACTCCATTTCGAGGTTGCGGCGGGCGCAGCCTTCCAGCGACTCGAATAGGATGCCCGTGGCGTAGATCCGCGGCCGCGCCAGAAAGGAGTGCAACACACGCCCCCGACCGGCGCGGTAGGCATCGTCGGCCACCCAGGCATACTCGCGCCGGATCGCCTGCGCGTAAGAGCGATATTCCGCCTCTTCCGACCCTAAAACGGCAAGATCGGCGTCGATGAATAAGCAACCGTCCGCGTCCGCCGGGTCGGGCTGGTGCGTCTTGCTCAGCAGGATCAGCCGCCGCGTGTTGGCCACAACCTGGGTCGGGAGGCTCAGGCTTTCAAGGGCTTGCGCCGCCCACTCTGCGCTGCGTTCCTCGTTGTCGCTCGCCCGCGGATCGTAAACGGCATCGTGAAACCACGCCGCGCACCGGAGAGAGATCAGGTCGTGCGCCTCGGCACGCAGGCGGTCGATCGTGACGAGAACGCGCCGGATGTGGTCGAGGTTGTGGTAATGGCGCCCCGGCTCACTATAGGCGGCGATCAGTTCCGCGAATAGGCCCTCCGCAGCGTCCGGGTCAACGCCGGCGGTCTGAAGGAGTTCGCGCCAGGCGGTGCGAAGGTCGAGCGGCATGACGGCGCCCTGCTGTCAATACGGTCCCGCGGCCATACGATTGGCCC
>DASPXY010000791.1:0-6172 GCA_035637055.1 Gemmataceae bacterium
GCCGATGCCGTGGGGATGTCAACGGCACGCGAGAGCCAGGCGGGCCACGAGGCCGGCATGGAGTGTGTCGCCCTGTCGTGCATCACCAATCGCGCCGCTGGTTTGAGTGCGGCTTCGCTCGATCATCAAGAAGTGCTGGCAATGGCGTCCGCCCAGAATGAGCGCCTCGGTGCGCTGTTCGAGCGTTTCTTGCAATTGCTTACTGTCCCCCAGGCGAGTTGACGGAGCCGCGGTTCGCCAGGTGCAAGCGGATGCGCCGGGCGAGCAGCGGCGGCGAGACGGGCTGACTATGGAACTCGGTGATGGGGAAGTCCCACAGCCGCGGGGCGTCGGCCAGATCCTCCACGGAAGACAGCACGATGACCGGAACACGGGGCAGCCGCGGATCCTCGGAGACTCGCGCCAGCACGCCATCGCCGCCGCCCCACGGCAGAAACGGCGCCAGCACCAGCAAATCCGGAGCGAACTCGCGCAGCCGCTCCAGACACTCCAGCGCACTCCCGGCGGTGGCCACCTCGAAGCCGTCGCTGACAAGATAGTCCCGGTAGGCGGTGAGGCGATCCGGATCCGGGTCGGCAATCAACACCCGTGGCCTGGTCATGGGGACGGCCTCGCGTTTTGTTCCGTTTGGCGATCTCATAAGACTGGACATGGTTCATCCTGTTCCCCGCCGCACGGACTCCGGACAGGCCGGCGCGGTTCGTGTCAAGGTGTAGGGTAGCGCCCGAGATCTTGACCGTGGCGTTCGTCACCACAGTCAGAAAGAGAGGAGGACGGGCGCCGTACTACCCGACATGGGAAAAAAAGCCCCGGGTGTGGCTCCACACCCGGGGACTGTCATAGGCCCGTCAGTGTCCTCGAAGAGGACTATATTAGAGAGGATACAAGACCGCACTCCGCGGCGTCAATGCTTGTTTCGCGGAATCCCGCCGGTTTCTTGCGCCTCTTGTGGCTCGCGTCTCGGCCTACTTGCTGAACGTTCGGTCGTCGAGGTTCATGTTAAATTGCAGGTTCGCGTAGCTGAAACATTCGAGCAATTCGCCTTCGGGCGGGCCACCCTGCCGCGGAAAGTCGTAGCACTCGACGCGCACCGGCAAGCGCCACTGCTTGTCGAAATAGACGACGGTGCGATAAGCGTACGCCTGCGGCGTCCGCTCGGTCAGGATGGTCTCGACGCGGGTACAGCGGCGTTGATTGTAGTCGTACTCGGCCATCTGCACGCGCGTCTTGTTCTGGGCACGCTCGAACTCCCAGGAGCGGGCGAGGCGCTCGATCAGGTTGCCGATGCCGGCCTCGACGATGGTATGACGGCTGTGCTCCATCACGCGCGGGTCGTTGGGCGCGATGGACACGAAGCCGAGCGCGCCGAGGACGCCCTTGGCGTGAACGCGCATCATGCCGTTGTTGCGCCCGTGGACATAAGCGACCTCTTGACCGGCAAATTCCTTCGGGCCGAGCCAGCGCATGTAGACGCTGAAGGGCTGGCCGCGGAACGACATGGAGATGACGTTCTCCGGCAAGAGTTTGCCACGCACGCGCTCCTGCGAGATCAGGGTGCAGGTGTAAGTGCTCACCTGGGCGTAGGTCTGGCGCGCCTCGGCGACGAGGCGCAAGGGCGTATCGAGTTGGCTCTGGGCCGTCGCCGCCTGGGTCTGCACAACGTCCTCCTGGGGAGGCGGCGGTTGCGGGTCGGCAGAGAGGGTGGAGGTCGGCGGCAGCGAGACACCCACAGCGACGGCAGCGCCCAGCACACCCAGCAGCAAGAGCGGTTGCAGGCGGCGGCCGCGCCGCCGCGCACTGCGCCGCCCTGGTCGCTCAGTTCCGTTGGGGGTGCGGCGGATACGTGTGAAATGGACCACCTGGATCTCCCTCCTGGATAGGCTTCGGCGCGGCCGAGAACGGCTGCAGATCGATGCCGCGACGAGATGTGAGGGACACAAATGCAAGTCGCGTACCAAGCATGTCTCGGCTTGCTGGCAATCGAGCGGCCATCTCCGGAAAGGACCATCCGGCAAGAGGTTGACGCAACCGCCACCGCGGCAGGCGCCGTAGCGGCCACGTTGCGGGTTGTACAATCTACAGGGAGGGAGCGGAGCGAACGGAACAACCTACAACGGCCACGAGGCTCCCCTCGCCCCTGTACTCGGGGGAGAGGGGTTGGGGGTGAGGGGGGAATAGCGAGGGAACAGTCCTTGGCTCTACCCCTCACCCCCAACCCCTCTCCCACAAGGGGCGAGGGGAGGAAGAAAAGGGGCAGCAGTCATGGCGACCGCGCTACAGATTCACACCATCGTTTCGATGCCTTTTCAGGAGAATACCTATCTGGTATGGCGTCCCGAGCGCACCGATGCGCTGGTGATCGACCCGGGGCTGGAGCCGCAGCCGATCCTCGACTTGTTGCGCGAGCAGGCACGCAGCGTGGCGGCGATTCTGAACACGCACGGTCATCTCGACCACATCGCCGGTAATGAGGCGCTGAAAGCGGCGTTCCCGGAGGCGCCGCTCGTCATTGGTGCAGGCGACGCGGTGATGCTGACCGATCCAATGGCCAACCTGAGTGCCCTGATCGAGATGCCGCTCGTGAGTCCACCCGCTGATCGCCTGCTCCGCGAAGGCGACGTGGTCGAGGTGGCGGGCATCCGGCTGGAGGTGCTCGACCTGCCCGGTCATTCGCCCGGTCACATCGTGTTTTTGTATCGCGACGAGCCTTCGCTGGTCTTCGGCGGCGACGTGCTGATGCGCGGGAGCGTTGGCCGGACAGACTTCCCGGGCGGCAACACGGCTACGCTATTCGAGGGCATCCGGAGCAAGCTGTTCGCGCTACCGCCGAACACAGTCGTCTATCCCGGTCACGGCCCGGTCACGACGGTCGGCTTCGAGAAGCGCACCAACCCGTTCGTCGGTGACTCTGCGACGTAGGCATCCCGCCGCGAAGCCCACGGGTCGCAGCCCGTGGGCGTGAGGCAGCCTCCTCTGACCAGGGTCGCGTTCATCTCCCAAAAAACGCCCTGGCTTTTTCT
This sequence comes from Gemmataceae bacterium, assembly GCA_035637055.1. GTDB lineage: Bacteria > Planctomycetota > Planctomycetia > Gemmatales > Gemmataceae > DASPXY01. The sequence continues at coordinate 3,021 of DASPXY010000791.1, forward strand.
TGACAACCCCTCTGCGTTTGACCACGATAACACTATTCCGCCATTTACCTGGCGGCCCCACCGATACCACCGGTCCGTTACGCCAGCCCGCCCCGATGCAAGGGACACCATCATGCTCATTCGCGCTGGAATGCGCCGCCTGGCCTGTGCCGCGGTCCTCGTCTTCGCTTCCACCGTTGCCGCCCAACCGCCGGCGCAGCCTGTCCCGGTCGCCGAACTGCCGAAAGCCGCTCTCCGCGGTCTCACCGTCTATCCGGCGAAGGTCAGCCTCGATGGCCCGCGCGACGAGCAACGTCTCGGCGTGTTGGGCGATTACGCCGACGGCCGCGCCTGGGATCTCAGTCGCACCGCCAAGTATGCCAGCAGCAACCCGGCCATCGCCACCATCACGGCGCAAGGTTTGGTGCAGGGCATCCGCGACGGCGCGGCAGTCATCACGGTCGAGGCCGGCGGCAAGACGGCGACGGTCCCTGTGCAAGTGAGGCGGGCCACCGCCGACGTGCCGGTGAGCTTCGCGCGCGAGATCATCCCGGTGCTGACGCGCGCCGGCTGCAACCAAGGGGCTTGCCACGGCGCCCAGCACGGTCGCGGCGGCTTCAAACTCAGCCTGCTCGGCTTCGACCACGCGTTCGATTACGCTCAGATTGTCGCCAGCGCCGAGGGGCGGCGCGTCGTCGTCAGCGATCCGGAGCGCAGCATCCTCCTGCAGAAGCCGACGCTGAATATGGAGCACGGCGGCGGCGAACGCTTCAAGACAAACAGCCGCGAGTACAACCTCCTGCGCCGCTGGCTCGAAGACGGCGTGCCCGAGCCCAGTGCCAAGGATCCGGAAGTGGTCGGCCTCGAAGTGTGGCCGCTCAAGCGCCTTCTCGTCCCCGGCGAGCAACAACAGATCCTCGTCCGCGCTACCTGGAAGGACGGCCGCAGCGAGGACGTCACCGCCGCCGCGCAGTTCGATTCGCTCAACGACGGCGTAGCAGGCGTGACACCCGGCGGCCTCGTCACTGCGAAGAACCGCGGCGAGACGCACATCATGGTGCGCTACTGCGGCCAGGCGACCGTCATGCAGGTGACGCTGCCTTACGCCAAACTCGACGCCTTCCCGCGCCTGGAGGCGAATAACTTCATCGACGAGAAACTCGCCGCCAAGTGGAAGGAACTCGGCCTGATCCCTTCGCCACTCTGCAGCGACGAGGAGTTTTTCCGCCGCATCCACCTCGACGCCATCGGGACTCTGCCGTCGCCCGCCGACGTGAAAGCCTTCCTCGCCGACAAGAGCGCCGACAAGCGCCAGAAGGCCATCGACCGCGTTCTGGATCGGCCGGAATTTGTCGATTTCTGGTCTCTGAAATGGGGTGATTTGCTGCGCATCAACCGCGACTTCATGAGCGATCGCGGCATGTGGAGTTTCCACAACTGGGTGCGTGCCGCTGTCCGCGACGGTAAAGCGGTCGATGAGATGGTGCGCGACATCATCACCGCGGAGGGCAGCACTTTTACCGAGGGGCCGGCGAACTTCTACATGACCTCGCGCAACGCCGTTGACTGGTCGGAGAACATGACGCAGGTGTTCCTCGGCGTGCGCGTCGGCTGCGCGAAGTGCCATCATCACCCGTTCGAGAAATGGAGCCAGGACGACTACTACGGCATGGCGGCGTTTTTCGTGCGGCTGGGCACGAAGGGCAGCCAGGAGTTCGGCATGTTCGGCCGTGAGCAGGTCGTCTACCTGAAGGGCAGCGGCGAGCAGACACACCCCCGCAAGGGCGGAGTCGTCAAGCCGCGCCCACTCGACGGCGCCATCATGGATGACCCGATCGACCGTCGCGTCAAGTTGGCCGAGTGGCTGACGGCGAAGCAGAACCCGTTCTTCGCGCGCAACATGGTCAACCGTTTCTGGGGCTACGTCATGGGCCGCGGTCTGGTCGAGCCGATCGACGACATGCGCGCCACGAACCCGGCGAGCAACCCCGAACTGCTCGACGCTCTCGCGAAGGATTTCGCCGACCACAAGTTCAGCCTCAAGCACCTGCTGCGGACGATCATGAGTTCGCGGGCGTATCAGCTCAGTTCGATCGCGACGCCGGGCAACCTCCCCGACGCGGCGAACGTGCATTACACGCGCTACACGATCCGCCGGCTGACGGCGGAGCAACTGGCCGACGCTCTCGACTTCGCCACCGGGACGCGGACGAAGTACCCTGGCCTGCCACTGGGGACGCGCGCCATCCAGCTGCCGGACGCGACGGTCAAGTCGTTCTTGCTGGACACGTTTGGTCGGGCGTCACGCAAGATCGTCTGCGAGTGCGAGCGGACGAGCCAGCCGAACATCGCGCAGGCGCTGCACCTGCTCAACGGCGACGTCCTCAACGCGAAGCTCGCCGATCCGGCCGGGCGCATCGAGAAGTTGCTCAAGGCGAAGGCTGCGCTGGCGCAGATTGTCGAGGAGTTGTACCTGGTGACGTTGTCGCGGCCGCCGCGCCCGGAGGAGTTGGATCGTGACCTGGGCTGGATTCGCCGCGCCCCCAACGTGCGCGAGGGTGTGCAGGATCGGCTCTGGGTGCTGCTCAACTCGCGTGAGTTCCTGTTCAATCGTTGAGGCTCGGAGAACCCCTCCCCCCAGCCCCCTCCCCGAAACGGAGAGGGGGAGCAAGCCAGATAGCGCTTCTTCTTCTCCCCCTCTCCGTTGCGGGGAGGGGGTCGGGGGGAGGGGTTCTTCGCCGCCGCTAACCAACATCACGGATCCCCACATGCGCCGCTTCGTTCTCAGCGTTCTCTGTGCCCTCGCCATCATCCCCACCGCCGCAGCCGGCGGCCCCGCCGAGCCGACCTACTGGAAGGATGTCCGCCCCCTCCTCCGCAAGCACTGCATTGTCTGCCATAGCGCCAAGAACGTCAAGGAAGTCGATGTCTCCGGCGGTTTGGCGCTCGATTCCTACGAGGCGGTGCGCAAGGGCACGAAACATCCAGTCCTCCAGCCAGGCAAGAGCGCCGATAGTGTCCTCGTCCATCTGCTCGCCACGAAGGACGTCAAAAAGCGCATGCCTCTTGACGCCGCCCCTCTGCCCGAGGAGAGCGTCGCTCTGATTCGCAAATGGATCGATACAGGAGCGAAAGAGGGGCAGAAACCGGATGGCGTCGGCGAGACGGTTGTC
>DASPXY010000792.1:0-2585 GCA_035637055.1 Gemmataceae bacterium
TCTCGCCGGGTTTGCCCGGCACGAGGACGCCCTGCTTGACCGCGGCCCCCGGCAGGTCGAGCCGCAATTTCGCCTTCAAATTGCCCTTGTCGGGCCCGTGACAGGCGAAACACTTGTCCGAGAGGATCGGCCGCACGTCGCGGTTGAAGTCGATCTTGCCGTCGGCCCTCGCTGCCGGCGCGCTCGCGCTAAAGAGAAGAGCAACAAGCCCCGACCCGAGGAAGGCGCGGCCCGAAAGACTGCCGATCATTCTGAGACTCCTTGAACGCTGTGCGGTTGCCGGCGCTTTCGCCGGCAAGGCTGGCGGAACCCGTCAGGAGGGCATTGTAGGTGGGAGGTTGTCCCCGTCCTTATTAGAACACCGCGCGGCCCGGCCGTAAAGCAACTTTGGCGACGCCCGAACGCGCGCACCCCGCTGCCTGCTGGCCGTTTCCTCGCTTGGGGCTAGGATTGCTGGGGTTGCGGCTATCCTTGCGTGAAGGAGAACGACACATGCGATCCGCTATCGTGCTACTCCTGGTCGCGACCGCTGCGCCGGCCCAGATGCCCGAGGGTGAGTTTTTCCAGGATTTCCGGGGCAAGCCGACCCATCTCGCCTTGCAGGTCTTTGGCTATGACGTCCCCCGTGTCGTGCGGAACGAGCCGAGCGGGCGGTTGGGACGGCAAGCAAACGATCGCGTCCACGACGGGCCAGCGTATTGTCGTCTCCACAACGGTCCTGCCCGCCGGGACGACGTTTGAGTGGGGCGTCGGCGATCCAGCCCTGTCCCCGCGGCAGCAGACCGGCTCGGGGTTGTTCGCGATGCTGCCCTTTTTCGGACAGGAAAATCTCTACCGGGGACGCCAGTGGAGCATCCCGGTCACCGGCTACATCTGCCCGAGCCGGCGCGAGCCTCTGTCGTACGCCGTGGTCGATCAAGACGCCTACGGCGCTTACAACGGCGGCGGCTGGACCTGGGCCAAGGCCGATTACGCCTCGAACGCTTACGTGATCACCGGGTTGAAGATTGCCCCGCTCAAGCGCTTCCGGGGGATTTTGCAGATCACCGACGGCACCTCGCAGACGGTCCTCGCCGGTGAGAAGGCGTTCGACCCGACCGTGCAGACACCGACGACCTGGTTTCACGACGAGCCGTATTTCCTCGGCGGTTCTGGTTCGACGGCGCGGCGCGGCATCGCGGTGATTCGCGACGGCGTCGGGATCGACTTCCGCACGAACTGGGGCTCACCGCACCCCGGCACCGCGCAATTCCTCTTCGCCGACGCCTCGGTCCGACCCACTTCGTACGGCACAGGGTGGCAAACGATGGCCGCGCTGCTGACGCCCGATGCAGGGGACATCGTTCCCGCGGACGGTCCCTGAGAACCCTGGAGCGCGGGCGTCCCGCCCGCTTCGGAGAGATGACGATGCGGGCGGGACGCCCGCGCTCCAGGGTTTCGAGCCGCTTCTTATTCGTAGGGCTTGCTGGTGTTGCGCAGGTTGGCCTGGTACTTGGCACGCTTGGCGAACTTCTGGCGATCGCCGTTCGCCAGGTCGGCCTCGACCTGGTCCAGATCCTGCGCTTCGGTCGTCATCGCTTCCGTCCCGGGTGCCGCAGCCAGGATTTGACGCGCCTCGCCGAGGGCTTGCCGCGTTCCCTCCGTGTCGCCGGACTCCAGACGGCGGGCTGCCTCCCGCTTGAGACGGGCCATTTGCTGCACCGCCACCTGCTCCTGCACGTCGGTCCGGGGCACCAGTTCCTCCCACGCCAGCGCGGTCACCACCGGCAGATGCAGTTCGGCCGTCTGCCGCTGCCGCTGTCCGCTCTGCGGGTCGTCCCACGCCAGGCGGAAGCGGCACAGGGCGCTCGGCCGCGATTCGTTCGCCTGCGGCACCGGCGGCACATGGAGCCGCACCTGCACCAGCACCGGCACGCCAGCGATCAGGTTCGGCAGTTTCAGCCGGCCCGTTGAAGTGCGGTCGAGGTCGTTCAGCACGTCCACCAGCGTCACGTCGCCCTGCGGCTCGATGCCCAGGCTGACATGGTGCCCGCTAGTCGCCATCAGGCCGCGCAGCTCGCTCTGGAAAATGTCGGCGAGCTGTTTCGGCGTCTCGATGTAGTAGTAATTGCCGTCGCCACCCTTCGCCATCGCCTCCATCAGGTCTTCGTTGTAGTCGTCGCCGACGCCGAGGGTGGTGGTGCTGACGCCTGTGCGGGCCATGCGGCCGACGTCGTTGGCGATGACGGTTGGGTTGGTTTCGCCGATGTTCGCCAGGCCGTCGGACAGCAGCAGGACACGGTTGAGTCCGCCGGGGACCAGGTGTTCGAGAACCTGATCGGCGCCCGCGCGCCAACCGCCGTGCAGCGCGGTGGTATTACCGGGCTGAATCTCGCGCAGCAGGCTGGTGATGCGGGCCCGGCAATCGGCCAGGGTGCTCGGGATCAAGGTCTTGACCTCGTCATCGAAGACCGTGACGCTGACGCGATCGGTGGGAAGCAACTGCTCGACGGCGAAGACGGCCGCCTGGATGGCAAAGCCCATCTTGTTGCGCGACCCCATCGAGCCTGAGCGGTCGAGAACCAGCCCGAGGTTGAGCGGCGGAC
>DASPXY010000793.1:0-2883 GCA_035637055.1 Gemmataceae bacterium
GGTCGTTGTGGTGGTCGTGGTCGTGGGGTCGAGGATGTAGTAGTAGAACGTGAAGGTGGTGTTCGAGCTGTCGTTGCCGAACGCGGTGACCACGAGCTTGTGCAGCGAGCCCGCCACTTCCCCGGTGTTATTGCCCAGCGCGAACTGAATATCGGTGGCGATGCCCGCGGGCGAGGTGGTGAAACTCACGTTCGCGGGGGTGCCAGTCGACAGGGGAGTGGTATCGACCTGGATCGGGCCGCCTCTGACGCTGTCGAGGCCGGTGGCCGGCAGCGTCGGCAGTAACCGCACGGTAACGCTCACCCCCGTGCCGGAGGTGATGGCGACATCGAGATAATCGCCAGTGTCGGAGGCACAACCGCCAGCGCGGACCAGGTTCAGGGGACTCAGGAGCTTGTGCAGCACAGGCATCGAGCGGGATCCTCCAGGCGCGGCCCTGCGCCGGTGCAGGGCCTTTCGCTAAATGGGGTAGTAAAAGGGTTAATTCGCGCGCAGGGCGGTGATCGTCGCCGTCCGGAACCGGCCGCCGCCGCGCTGTACCCAGATTCCCAGGGGACCGCGGGGGTCGAAGGACGGCTCGAACTCGATGGGCTGCTCGTCCTTGACCTGGACGGTTACTGCGCCCGGCCGGGCGCGGATACTGAGAGAATAATTGGGGACCGTGCGCGTCAGCGCCCGGGACCGGGGCCATTTCCCGTCGGAAACCGGCAGCGGCACAATGGCAGCCTCTTCCGCGCGCCCGGGGCGGATGTCGAGCACGGCCAGGCCGACAAGCAAGCGGCCGTATTGCCTGCCCTGCGCTGGCTGCAAATCCAGCTGCACGAAATAGGCCCTGACCTTGCCGGCCCCATCTTCCTGCCAGCCGAAGAACAGCCCGCGGGGGCTCACGAGGGCGTCATTGGTGTATTGCGGCAATTCGGCCGTGAACTCGAACCAGCGCCGCTCCAGATCATCATCCAGGGCCAGGAGGGTAGTTACGCCCACGTCTTTCGTGCGCGAGCGCAACTGCAACTCCTTCTCGAATGGGTGGTACAGTCCGGTGCCGAGCAGGCGACGACACCACAGGGGCTGGTACAGTCGTTCCCCGCTCACATCGTTGCCGCGGAACCCGCGCGCCCCCGACAGGTCCGGCACGCCGGGCAAGCGCGTTCGGAGTGCCAGGATCTCAACCGGCTGCTCCCAGGGCCGCTCGCGCAACACCGCCGGGTAATCCGCAGGCCAGGTCACCGCGGCCCGAGGCGGGGGTGCCGGTGACGGCGTCGGATGCTGGCCGGACTGCTCGCGACTCTGCCACAGGGCGACCCCCAGAAGCGCGAAGGCAGTGAGGAACCCAATGGTCAGGGCAAGTTTTCCGGCAAAAGGCCGCTTCTTCCCGGGGCTGCCGGACTCCTCGGCGATTCGCCGCGGCGTGGAACTGGCCGAAAGCGCGTCCTCCACCCTCGGCTCAGCCGGCCCGTTCAATCGCCTGGCCCGGCTGAGCAAGGCGCGCGGGTCGCACCCCGCAGTGAACGGCTCCAGGATCCGGGCGACGTCGAGGGGCTCAGCGAAGCGCTCGGCGGGATTCTTGGCCAGGAGCCGCTCCAGGACGACGGCGAGCGCAGCGGGTACGTTCGGGCAGTAAGTCCGCGCCGACGGGACCGGTGCCTCGGCGTGCGCCTGCATCTTTTTCAGGATGGTGTCGTACGCCGTTCCGGCGAACGGCGGCCGTCCGGTCAACAACTTGTAGAGCGTACACCCCAGGCTGTAGAGATCGGCCCGGATATCGACCGTGTGAGCATCGCGGGCCTGTTCCGGCGCCATGTAGTCGGCTGTGCCGAGGCGGTGGCCGACCTCGCTCAACTCGTCTCCCGCCGTGTGTTCGCCGTAGAGCAGCGCCAGGCCCAGGTCGAGCAACTTGACCTCACCGCGCGCGGTCAGCATCAGGTTGCTCGGCTTGACGTCGCGGTGAACCAGGCCATGCGTGAAGACATACTCCAAGCCCACAGCGGCCTGGCGGACCACTTCACAGGCATCTGCGATCTCAAGAGGCCTCAATAACCGCACGATCTCGCCGAGGTCGAGGCCGTCCACGAACTCCATGACGAGGAAATGACAGCCCCCGACCTCATCGGCGTCCAGGGCGTGGACGATGTTCGGATGGTCGAGTTGGCCGATCACCGCCATCTCGCGATGGAAGCGGGCAACCATGTGCGCGTCGTCCATGCGGTCGAAACGCAACGTCTTGAGCGCAACGGGTCGCTTCAGCTTCGTGTGCCAGGCCTCGTAGACGACTCCCATCCCCCCGGCGCGAATGACGCGAACGATCCGATAGGGCCCGAGCTGCCTGGGATGGAGCCCGGGGGCCTGTTCCTTCAGATGTCCCGGTCGCTCGTCCCTGGTCTCCGCGCCGGCGAGGAGGGGGATGGCCTTGGCCCGATCCTCCAGACGGCGGCAGGACTCCGCCAGGGGCAAGGGCGCGGTTCCGGGCGTGCGCAGGTTCGCGATGAGGAAATCCGAGTCGTCCCCGAGAGTCGATAGGAGCGCCTCGCAGCTGGGGCAGCGGGCGAGATGACCGCCGACCGCTTCGAGTTGAGGCAATGGCAGCTTCCCGCGGCTGAAGCCGAGCAGGTCCGTCTGGCTGGGGCAGTCGGTCGCCGCGGACAGGTCAAACGGCTGGCCGGAGGGTCGCTTCGCGGTCATGGCACGTTCCTGAGCAGGTCGCTCCTGGTTTGTAGTCCCGCCTTCAGGCGGAACGGGCCTTCACCGCCTGAAGAGATCGTCCAGCTTTCGGTTCTTACGCAGCAACGAGTTGCGTCGTGGGGGGTAGACGAAGATGGGGAGAGCAGCTGCAATGACGGGGTGTTCAAGCCATCGTCACCGGCAGGAGTCTCCCCATGTCCATCC
>DASPXY010000794.1:0-5116 GCA_035637055.1 Gemmataceae bacterium
TGCGCTCCCCGCAATCGCCCAGGAAGTGCGCCGTTCGGCGACTACCCCGGCAGCCTTCATCCATGTCAGTGTCATCCTGGAACGACATGGCCAGGACGGCATCGCCCTGCTGGAAGCGGGCCGGCGACGCTTCCCGGGCGACTTCTGGTTGTCCTTTGAACTGGTCAAACGTTGGTCCGTGGGGCGCCGCAAGGACCAGACGGCGGCCGCCGGCGGGCTGGCCACGGCCCTGGCAGCGCGACCAGACAGTACCGTTGCCTGGCTCAACCTCGGCGCTCTCTTGCAGGCCAGGAAGGAGTTCGACGGCGCCCTGACCTGCTATCGGAAAGCCATTGCACTGGATCCGAAGTTCGCGCAAGCCCACTACAACCTGGGCAATATCCTCGTCGAACAGCGGGATGCGCAGGGAGCCATTGCCTCCTACCGCCAAGCCCTCGCACTCAACCCGAAGGACGCCGCCACCCACACGAGCCTCGGCACCACCCTGGCTGCCAGCAACGATCTGGAGGGCGGCATTGCCCACCTCCGCAAGGCGATCGACCTCGACGCGAAACACGCCCGGGCCCACTGGGCGCTGGGTCTGGCGTTGCTCCGCAAGGGTCAGTTCGCGCAAGCCAAACAGGCCACCGAGCGGTGCCTCGAATTGCTGCCACTGCAAGCACCCCATCGCGCCACCGCTGAGAAACTACGGAAGGATTGCGAGCGGTTGCTGCAACTGGATCAGCAGTGGCCCGACGTGGCGACCGGCAAGCGACGCCCCAGAGATGCCCAGGACGCCCTTGCCTGGGCCGACTTCGCGGGCAAGTACAAGCAGCACCACCTGCGGGCGTTCGAGTTGTACCGCGACACGCTTGCGGGGAACCACCTCCTGACCGTTCAGCACGGCTACGCCGCGGCCACCCAGGCACTTCAGGCTGCGGCCGGCGAAGGCGTTGACGCCAGGGAACTGGCGTTGGAAGAGATCCTGGTGCTGCAGCGCCAGGCCTTCACCTGGCTGTGCGCCGACCTGGCGGGTGCCATGTGGCTACTGGACAAGACGGGGCCGAAGGCGCGCGAGCAGGTTCGCCAGAAACTGACCTCCTGGAAAGCCGATCCCGCCCTGCACAGTATCCGCGACGCCCAGCGCCTGGCTCTCCTTCCTGCCGACCTGCGCGGCGAGTGGCAGCAGTTGTGGGCCGAGGTCGAAACCCTGCTGAAGAAGACCGCTCCCGCCCCCTCTCCATCCCTGTGAGATCCCACCATGAAGATTACGCGCGTCGAGCCAATCCACCTCCGCCTGCCGGATGTCAACGAGCGCTGCGACGGCAGCCAGGAAACCCTCGTCGTCAAGGTCCACACGGACGCCGGCCTTGTCGGCATCGGCGAGGTCGATTCGTCGTCGCTGGTCGCCAAGGCCATCATCGAGGCGCCGCTGTCGCACAAGATCTGCCGCGGCCTGGCGGAGTGCGTCGTGGGCCAGGATCCGTTCGAGATCGACCGCCTCATCCATCGCATGTACGAGGGCGCAATCTTTTTCGGCCGGCAGGGGGCCGTCATTCAGGCGATGAGCGGCGTCGAGATCGCCCTGTGGGACATCGTCGGCAAGGCGACCGGGCGGCCGGTCTATCAACTCCTCGGCGGGGCGTTCCGCAAGACGTTCCGCGCCTACGCCTCGATCCTCTTCGGCGACACTCCCGCACAAACGGAGCGCATCGCCCGCGGGCTGGCCGCCCAGGGCTATCGCGCCGTCAAGTTCGGTTGGGGGCCGATGGGTCAGAGTGAGGAAAGCGACATTGCTCATGTGCGGGCGGCACGACAGGGGCTGGGCAAGGACGTGGAACTGATGGTTGACGCGGGCCTGTGCTGGGACACGGCGACGGCAATCCGGCGTGCGCGCCAGTTCGAGCCTTTCAACCTGACCTGGCTCGAAGAGCCGTTGCACCCCGACAATCTGCAAGGCTACGCCCGGCTCAGCGCTCAAAGCCCGGTGCGCATCGCCGCTGGTGAGGAGATTTGCGATATTAAAGAGTTCCAGCAGATGATGGACGTGGGCGGCATCGACGTGGTCCAGGTGGATGTGACGCGAGTCGGCGGCCTCGCCCGGTCGAAACGCATCGGCTGGGATAGTTCCGAACGACACCGCCTGTGTGTCAACCACAGCTACAAGACGGGCATCAACATCGCCGCGTCGCTGCACTTCGTCGCCGCCCTGCCGAACACGCACTATTTCGAGTACTGCGTCGAGCAGGGAGCGTTGCGGCAAACGCTGACCAAGCAACGGTTTCCGGTTAAAGACGGCGAGATTGCTGTCCCCGAAGAGCCGGGTCTGGGGATCGAGTTGGACGAGGCGGTGGTGGCGAAATATCGGGTCGGGTAACCAAACTTGACGCACGGTATTCTTACCCCTCATAGTGGTTCGTGGCTCGTGGTTAGTGGTTAGTGAAGAGAGGACATATCTCTTTCTTCACTAACCACTAGCCACTAACCACTATGTCGAAACCTGATGCTGCTCACGTTCGGCCACAGGGAGAGGGGAGAAAAGCGCGGCCGGCCGCGGTTACACCTGCTGCAAGTCCTGTGTTCGCGGCAAATCCTCAAGGCTCGTCAGGCCGAACAATTCCAGGAAACGTGCCGTGGTGCCGTACGCCACTTCACGCTGCGCCGCGTCGGCTCGATGCACGACGGCGATCAGCCCGCGACGGACGAGCTGCCGCAACAGGGCACCCGACTCAGCGCCGCGCAGGCTGTCCACCTCTTGCTTCGTGGCGGGCTGGCGGTAGGCGACGAGCGCCAGTACGTCGATGGCGGCCGCGGACAGCCGCGCCTCGCGCGTCGAGCCGTAGAGTTTCTCGACCACCTTGCGGTAGCGCGGTCGCAAGGTCAACACATAGCCCTGGCCTTGTGGGCCGATGGCGTAGGGGCGCCCCTGGCGGCGATAGTCCTGGTTGAGAGCGTCGATCGCCTGGAGAAACTGCTCGGGCGTCAGGCCGCGAATGATCTCGCACGCCTGGGCCGCGGTCAACGGCGAGCCGCCGGTGAACAGCAGCGCCTCGACGATGCGCGTCGGTGTCGGCGGTGTCTGAGGCTCGACAGGGGGAGCGGGCGGAACGACGCCGGTCTCGGGAGCATCGACGCTCCAGGTTTCGTGATTCAGTGTCGCCTCGTAGGAACGGCCCAGATCCTCGGGCGGCAACGCACCGGCGGGGAGTTCGTCAGGAGAGGACATCGCGACGCTCGATCAAGGGTTGGGACTGTGGGGCAGGAAGAAGATGCCTGTCACGAACGTGCCCGCCCACAGCACGAGGAAGACCACCCCGATGCCGATATGCAGGTTGCGGCGCCCTGTCCAGCCGGTGTAGAGCATCGCCGGCAGCAACAGTGCCGCAGGCAGCGAAAACGCCAGGTGGATCTTGAAGGCGTTCGCAGTGTCGGCGTTGGCGAAGTAGGGGTCGAACAGATCCGGCTTCAGTAGCCGGGCGACCACTTCGAGGCTGAGCAGGGCGGTGAGCGTCAGCACGAAGAACACCGTGTTGATGCGGCCGTGCAAGCGGTAGTTGCCGCGCAGCAGGGCGAAGAGCGAGGCGAGCAACAACAGGGTGACGGCGCCCACCGCCACCTTCAGGGCAATCACGACGTTTTCCGCGGTCACGTCGGTTCTCCGAAGACGAGATAACGGGACCGGCCTTCCCGCAGCAGCTGGCCCCCGGTTATCATAGGCAGGCGGCGACATACTTGGGGAGTTTTCATGCGTCGCTTTACCTGTCCCTTTTGTAGCACAACCATCCTCATCCCCGACGACAGTGAGGGCGCTCAGCTTATTTGCCCAAATCATGGCGGTCCCATGGAGGTAGCGCAGACGGTGCCGGCACTGGCGGAGGATTGGCCGGCGCGGGCCGATGTCCAGATGCTCTGGCTCTGTTTGCGGTGGAAGGCCAGCGACCGCAAGGCGCGGCTGTTTGCCTGTGCCTGCCTGCGCCGACTCGATCATTTGCTTCCCCAGGAATACCGGCAGGCCCTGTCGCACTTTGAGCGCTTCGCCGACGGCTGGATTTCGGCGGCAGAACTCGAGGCCGCGACGGAAGTGGTGTGCAACGAGCGCGATCACGGCCCCTTCGATGCGGAGGGGCAGGTGATGCGTGCCCGACTGGCCCGCAACGGGGTCCACGACGTGCTCGCGCCAGGGCATCGCGTCGAGTCCGACGAACTGTCACCGAACACTAAGGATCTGCTCGACTTGGCTGTCCAGTGTGCCTACGGGGCCGGGTTACAATCCGCCTGGTATGTTGCCGACTGGGCCCACACCGCCGAGCACCGTTCGCAGTGCGAACTGCTGGCCGATATCTTCGGCATGCCCCTCGCACCGGCACCGCTGCAACCGGAATGGCTCGCCTGGAACGGTGGCACAATCGTTCAACTCGCCCAGGCGATTTACGATGAGCGCCGCTTCGAGGATCTGCCGATCCTCGCCGACGCTCTCGAAGAGGCTGGCTGCACCAACGCGACCATTTTCGATCACTGTCGTCAGCCGATCGCACACGTCCGCGGTTGCTGGGCGCTGGACGCCATCCTCGGCAAGCACTAGAGCGGTTTACGGTTCCGTTGGCAGTGGAAAACGAGCGGCGGGGTTTATCCCCGCCGTCGGCGCTCCCAGACGGCGGGGATAAACCCCGCCGCTCGTTCTTCCGAAGCCAAAACCTCAGCGCAAGTCGTCCTTCTCCTCGCGTTCAATTAGTGAAGCGAATCAGCGACAACCGCCGGCAACGGAACGGTGGAAGGGACCGCTGGCGAGGGGCCCTCGTCTTGGCAGGACGTCGTGCGAGGGCCCCGTTTTTTGCTGCCGCGCAAACAAGAAGCCCGCGACCTTGGTCGCGGGCTTCTTTGGTTTTCCGTCGCGAGACTGCCTCAGCGGCGAGCGGTCTGCAACGGGCTGAAGTTGCTGAACTCGACCGTCACCCGCCGTCCGGGGGCGACCACGACGCGCTGACTCGCCACGCGCGTCTGCCCATCCCGGGTGATTTCCGCACGCAGCGTATAGAAATACTCCTGATTCGGCTGCAGCGTCGGCGTCTGGAAAGCGCGCGTGTCCGAGGTCAACGGGCAACGGGTGTTGTCGATGAAGAGCTGGGCGTCCGCCGGC
>DASPXY010000795.1:0-2830 GCA_035637055.1 Gemmataceae bacterium
GAGGAAGAGGAGCGGGAAAGTCGCGGAGAGGAAGCCGGTAGCCCGGAGAAGGGACAATGCTTACTGTGAAGCAAGCCGCGGAGAGGGCGGGTGTCTCCACTCGCCTGATATACGCCCTTTGCCAGGAGGGGCGACTGGCGCACGTTCGTGTGGGCCGGCTCGGGCGGCGCGGGTGTATCCGCATCCGTGAAAACGACTTGGACACCTTTCTGGAAGGATGCAGGACGGAGCCCCCCGACGAGCCAGGCCTCGACGTTTACCGCCGCCACCTGCGGAACTAGCTCCTCACTTTCTGGGCGGTCGCCCGTAGCGTCTCCTGCCACAGGTGCAGGCTGTTGTAGTAACGGTCGATCACCTCGGGCGTGTTGCCGACGAGCTGGGCCATGATGTTCGCGGTCAGCCCCTTCGCGAGCCCCTGGGTGATGTACGACCGCCGCAGGTCGTAGGTGCTGTACTTGGGGAGTTCCAGGCCGTCGCAGGCCCGGACGATCTCGTTGCGGACGTTGTTGCGGTTCCAAGGCGTGCCCCAGCGGGTCCGGAAGAGAAGGCCCTCGGGGAACCTCTCGGCCTGGCCTCGCAGGATCGTGAGCGTTTCCGGTGTGAAGAAGACCCTCCGCGTCTTGCCCTTCTTGGCGTTCTTGTGCTTCTCCAGCGTCACGGTGCCGTTCTCCCAGTCGATCCTGGCGGCGGTCAGCGGTCCTTTTCGCCGATCCACTTGGGCATCTGCGGGGCGGGCTCGCGGCGGGAGAGGAGGTCGAGGAGGTGCCCTGATTCTGTGGAAATTGCGAGCAAATCGCGGTACTGTGGCCGGATGAACCCCTCGCGGACGCAGTGGTCCACCCAGGCGATCAGGGGGTCGAAGAACCCCCGAATGTTCAGCAGACCAATGGGCTTTTGGTGCAGCCCGAGTTGGGCCCAGGTGAGGATCTCGAAGAGTTCATCGGCCGTCCCATATCCCCCGGGCAAGGCCACGAAGGCGTCGGCGAGGTCGGCCATGAGTGCCTTGCGCTGGTGCATGGTGTCAACGACGTGCAGCTGGGTGAGGCGTTCGTGGGCCAGTTCGCGATCAACGAGCGCCTGCGGGATGACGCCGATCGCCTCGCCGCCGGCGGCCAGCACCGCGTCGGCCAGCACGCCCATCAGGCCGATGTGGCCGGCACCGAAGACCAGGCCGAGGCCGTGCCGCACCATTGTCTCGCCCAGCCGGCGCGTGGTCTCGACGTAGGTTTCACGGCCGCCCACACTCGAACCGCAGAAGACGCACAGTCGTTTCATGGGTGCCTCCGCAGCTGCGTCACGAACAGAACGAGGCTGTCACAATTCGCCTCTCAAATATGGTATTCCGGATCCCCGCGGCCTTGCTCCTCCATGAGGCGGATCTTCTCGCCGAGGTCGGGCCGGCGGAGATGGCGGCGGCCGAGGAGGCGTAGACCGAGGTAGCCCGTCCAGGCAAGGGCAACGGCGATCAGTCCTGCCGCCGCGTTGGCTGTCTCCGAATCCGCGTTGACGATGAAGCGAACGGCGACGTAGATCATCAGCAGGCCGAAGACCAGGCGTAACCCGTCCTCTGGCAGCACATGGCTTACCCGCAACGACGCTCCCACGTACCCGCCCACCCCAAACGCCGCGGCGATCCACAGCGCGGCCGGCAGGTCCAGATACCTGCCGGAGTGGAACTTCCATGCCGCCGGCAAGAAGACCGGCAAGACGAAGATAGCCAGGCTGGTCCCCGCGGCGACGCGCGGCTCCAGGCCGCACAACCAGATCAGGGCCGGCACCAGCAGCACGCCGCCACCAATGCCGAGAGCGCCGCTCACCGTGCCGATCGTCAGGCCGATCCCCAGATACAGGATGACTTGCATGGTTGTGGTCCCGTGTTGATGCCGTCCCGCCCTCCCCGGTCGGGCTGTCCTCGTGTCAGCGGGGGCCGGAGAACCCCTCCCCCCAACCCCCTCCCCGCAACGGAGAGGGGGAGAAGAAGCGGGTATTGTCTTGCTCCCCCTCTCCGTTGCGGGGAGGGGGTTGGGGGGGAGGGGTTCTCCGAACTGCGGCTAAACCATGCAGGATAACACGGACGGGCGGCTGCTCCCACCGACATTCAGCGCGCGGGGGGCATCGGCCGCGGCGAAGCCTGCTCCCCCTGGAAGAACAGCAGCCCCATCCCCTCGGGCCGCGGTTCGACCGCCGCCGGCAGCGACCACGCCTGCACGCCGCGGCCTGGCAGGACACGCACCACATTACACGCCCAGACCGTCCCCGACGCAACCGGGTCACTGGTCAGCTCGCGCAGCGGGATTGCCGCCTCGATCTGCCAGCAGTCGGCCTCGCTCCGCACCGCCACGAACCACTTCGGATCCCAGCTCTTGTCGCCCCAGCAGTCCTCGCAGACACAGCCGCGCTGATCGACCTGCAGCTGGAAGCAGGTCGAGTAATCGCGGTCAAGATCCAGCAGGATACTCACGCGGTCGAAGGCCCGCAGGTCGGCGTCACGCGGGCGAGCCTTCACGGGAGCGACCTGCCGGCCCGTCGGGTGCTTGCAGCGCAATGCGAGATAAAGGAACTCGCGATCGTAGGCGAACCAGGCCTGCGTCGGGTTTTCTTTGAGGGTCTCCTCGGCCGAATTGCGGAAGGTCAACGGCTGCGCTCCCTTCCAGCACTCGTCGTCGAGATTGCCGTCCAGGTGCGGCCGCGTCGTTGCCCTGCGGCAGGCGGCAACCGGCCGCGGCGGCTGGCCCTGACGCTCCATTAACCACAGTTCCGACGCCGCCACCTCTCGCCACGGGCCGTCGGCGTGAGCGGTCTTGAACCAGGCGTAATACTCCTGCGCCTC
>DASPXY010000796.1:0-2650 GCA_035637055.1 Gemmataceae bacterium
TTGGCAAGGCTCTATCACCGCGTCGTATCGCGAGGGGGCTGGACTGCACGCCAACCCGCAAGCGGAAAGCCAGGCGGCCAAAGTGATTTTTTCCACTTTTTTGACCTGTTCCGCGGGGAGATACGCAGAGTCGGGGAGACACCGTTACTCTTCTTGAGGAGCCGATCATGGTTGACAGATCCAACGTGGAACGTCGGAGGAAGCGCATGCGGTTGGTGGCAAGCGGCGTACCAGCCCTCCTGGGTACGCTCCTGGTGCTGTTCGGGAGCGGACAGGCCGAGGGAGGCGACAAAAAGGGGCATGAACTGAGAGGCACGCTTGTCTATAATCCCCCACCGTCGATACCAGACGTTCGCCCGCCTCACGACATCGAGACGCATATCGCGCTGATGAAAACGACGCTGGGCTACCACGAGGAACTCAACCGCCGCTTCGACCTGGCGATTCCCCCAGCCAGCTTCGCCAAACTCTTTCAGATCGCCAGGGTCGGGGAGAGCAAGGTGATCGCGGTGAAGCTCATCTGGGCCGATCGACAGCAGGGGGCCGCCCTGGTCGATGCGCTGATGGAGATGCACTGCAAAAAGATGGCGGCGGAGCGGCTGAAGATTCTCCAGGAAGCCAGCAAGAACGTGGCTCAGAAACTTGAGGCAGCCAACAAAGCGTATGATGAGGCCGTCGCTGCCAGGGACAAGTTCCTGGGCAAGCACAAGGTCATCGGCGATCCCAAGGAGATGTTGGCGGCAACCACCCGCAGACTCGCCGGCGTGGAGGAAACCCGCGACAAGCTCAAGGCTGAATTGCAGGTTGTCACATTGGAGATCGCGAAACTCAAAGAAGCGCTCGCCGCGTTGAAGGCTCAGCCTGACCAGAAGGCGGAGCCAGAAGATCCGCAGTTCAAACAGCGCAAGCGTGAGGCGGAACTTGCCGTATTCGCCGCCCGAGAGGATTTGGCCGCCAAACAGGCCCGGCTCAAAGCGAAGGAAGCCAAGTTGCCCGCGACCAGGAAGAACGCCGCGGACGGCATCATCGAAATTCGCGTGCTCAAGGCGCTTGAGGAAGAAATCGCCGACCTGCAGCGGGAGGTGAAGGCCACCGAGGCGGTGCTCAAGATTCGTCAGCAGCAGCTGAACGAACTCCGGCCCGGTAATGCCAAGCGCAACGAATTGCTGAGCCAATTGAGTACACGCCAGATTCAGCAAGAAGTCGTCCGACAACAACTCCTCAGTCACGACGAGCAGTGCAAACGACTGTCGGAAAGGGCGACGGAACTGCAGCGACTCCTGAAGGACGCCGCCCCATTGCTGGCCCGGGTCGAGCAAACGGCGCAAGCACGGAAGCAACTCCTTCAGAGGCTAACAGACCTCTTAGTGCGGTTGGGGGATGTCGGGGAGGTGCGCATCGCGTCGCGGGCGCTCCCGGGCGGTGCCGCGGACGAGCGCAAGAAGTAGGCGAGCCAGCAGTGGAGAGGTCGCCAGACGGAGGCAAACGCGTGCGTGCTGTTGACATCATCCGCAACAAACGCGACGGGCACGCGCTCGACGCCGGCGAGATCGAGGCATTCGTCGCCGGCGTCACCTCCGGCGCCTGGCCCGACTACCAGGCATCGGCCCTGCTGATGGCGATTGTGCTGCGCGGCATGACGCCCGAGGAAACCGCCGCCCTGACGCGGTCGATGGTCCACTCCGGCGTCAAACTCGACCTGTCGGACCTGCCCGGCGTCAAGGTGGACAAGCACAGCACCGGCGGGGTCGGCGACAAAACCTCTCTCATTCTCGCGCCACTCGCAGCGGCGTGTGGGGCCATTGTGCCGATGATGTCCGGCCGCGGCCTCGGCCACACCGGCGGCACGCTCGACAAGCTGGAGGCGATTCCCGGTTTCCGCGTTGGCCTGTCGCTCGATGAGTTCCGCGCCGCCCTGCGTGACGTCGGCTGCGCCCTGATCGGGCAGACGAAGGAGGTCGCGCCCGCCGACAAGAAGCTCTACGCCCTGCGCGACGTTACCGGCACCGTCGAGAGCATCCCGCTCATCACCGCCTCGATCATGAGTAAAAAGATCGCCGAAGGCATCGGCGCGCTGGCGATGGACGTCAAGTGCGGCCGCGGCGCCTTTATGAAAACGCGCGCCGATTCTCGTCGGCTGGCCGAATCGCTGGTCGCGACGGGCAACGCCAACGGGGTCCGGACGACCGCGCTGGTGACGGCGATGGATGCACCGCTGGGTCGCAACGTCGGCAACGCCCTGGAGGTGATCGAGTGCCTGGAGACGCTCAAGGGGCGCGGGCCGGCGGACCTGGAAACGCTGTCGGTGGCGCTGGCGGCGCGGATGCTGCTCCTGGCCGGTATCACAGCAACCTTTGCAGAGGCGGAAACTCGTATTCGTGCGGCCCTCACCTCAGGGCAAGGACTGGAGAAGTTTCGTGAGATCATCGCGCGGCAGGGGGGCGAGCCGCGGGTGGTCGATGACTACAAGCGCCTGCCCGGCGCGGCGAAGCGGGTGCTTGTGCGTGCCGACCGTTCCGGGTATGTTACCGAACTTGACGCCGAGTTGGTCGGACGCGCGACGATGGTGCTGGGGGCCGGGCGCGATCGTGTCGAGGATGCGATCGATCCCGGGGTCGGCGCGATTGTGCTGGCTCACGTCGGTGCCGAG
>DASPXY010000797.1:0-5774 GCA_035637055.1 Gemmataceae bacterium
GACTCCATAGCTGCTTCACCCGAACACCGAGGAACGCCGGCACCCCTCGTTGGGCCTGCCGGTTTGTCGCCCAACCGCGGATCGCCTTCTCACAATATCGGGGAGGCACCACTGCCCCGGAAGGGGGGGCTTACTTGTTGCCGGGACGCCAGCGAATGCCGTCCTTGTGGTCGATCCGGTTTGAACTCCCGGATTCCTGATTCTGCAGCCAGACGCGCATGGGAGGATGCACGAGTGCGAATTGCATTGTTTTCCTGGGAAACCCTACATTCAATCGCGGTCGGCGGCGTGGGCGTCCACGTCACCGAGTTGGCCGCTGCCCTCGAGCGCCGCAAGCACGAGGTTCACGTCTTCACGCGCCAGGGGCCCGGACAGCCCACCTACGACAACATCCACGGCGTCCACTATCACCGCTGCCCCTTCGCGCTGCATCCCACGTTCGTTGACGAAGTCAACAACATGTGCCGGTCCTTCGTCGACACCTTCTTTTCGGTCGAGGATTTTGCCGGCCGCTTTGACATCGTCCACGCTCACGACTGGCTCGCCGCCAACGCCATCGTCTGGATCAAGGAAGCCCGTGGCCGCCGCGCCGTGCTGACCATGCACTCCACCGAGTACGGCCGCAACGGCAACCGCTTCCACGCCGGCCAGTCGCAGCGCGTCCAGGATCACGAGCGGCACGGCACCTTCTGCGCCGACCGCGTCATCACCGTCTCCAACCAACTCCGCGAAGAGATCAAGTGGCTCTATCAGCTCCCCGATCATAAGACAAAGATGGTCTATAATGGCGTCAATGCGCAGACGTTCGACTATGACGTCGATGCCGGCGAGGTCAAGCACCGCTACGCCATCGGCCCGCTCGACCCGACGATCCTGTTCGTCGGCCGCATGGTGGTGCAAAAGGGGCCGGACATCCTCGTGCGGACCATGCCGTCGGTGCTGCGTTACTACCCCGATGCCAAGTTCGTCTTTGTCGGCGACGGCCACATGAGGCACGAGGTGTGCGCCACCGCGCACCAACTCGGCGTCGCCCACGCCCTGCGCATGCTGGGCGACAAACGTGGTCGCGAATTGCACGATCTGTTCAAGGCGTGCGACATCGTCGCCGTGCCCAGCCGAAATGAGCCATTTGGGATCGTCATTCTCGAAGGCTGGAGCGCTTTCAAACCCGTCGTCAGCACCAAACGCGGCGGGCCGGCGGAGTTCGTCTGGCATGGGGTCAACGGTTTGCAGGTGGACGATACGCCGGAGTCGGTGTCGTGGGGCCTGGGCACTTTGCTGGCCGATCACAATCAGTGCCGCTGGATGGGTCGCAACGGCCGCGCCGCCGTCGATGCCGCCTTCAGCTGGGACAATATCGCCGCCCAGACCGAAGAAGTCTACAGCAGCATTGCCTGACAGTCAGTGATGAGTCGAAAGTGATGAGTGAAAAGTGATCCATCGCTTTCCACTCATCACTTTCGACTCGTTACTCATTACTTTGCATAACGGATGAGCGAGAGCGGATGAATACGACAACGAATGGATTTTTGGAGCTGGTCCCCACACCGAACGTGTGGCCTGTCAGGAGGACCACCCTGGCAGAGACCAATGGCAACGGTAACGGCCATGTCCACCACCCCCAGCGCGATCCCGAAACCCTCCAGCGGATCGCCTGGGAGATCGGTGAAAAACGCGAAACGGAGTTTTATACTCCGTCTATCAGCCATGTCGGTCTCGCGATGGTGACACCCACCGAAGGGTTCGCCCACTGGCGCATCCTGACGGACTGGGTCGAGCAAACGGCCCGGCAGCGCGGCGACGCCTGGCATCACTGCCGGCTGATCCTGCGACTCTACGATGTCTCGTACATCGTCTTCAACGGCTTCAACGCCCACCGCATGCAGGATCACACGCTGCCGAACCTGTGCGGGCAGATGTTGTTCCGGCTGCCGCGACCGGGCACCTGGCAACTCGGCGAGGTCGGTTTCCTGCTCCGCAGCGGGGAGTTTATCCCCGCCGCCCGCTCGCAAGGGGTGCCGTTCGCTCTGGACGCCGGCTCGTCGCGCGGCAGCAACGCCGCTCTGCTGGTCGATGCCCGCGGTCGCGTCGAGGAAATCGGCAATGTCTGGGAGCAAGAGCGCATCCTGCGCGAGCGGCGGCAGCCGAAACTCCGCCGGCGCCTGCGCCTGGCTGCCTTCGCCTTCGACTCGCTCGCGACCGGCCAGGACGGCACGCCGGCCCGTTTCGTCTCGGAGCTGGCCACCGGCCAGGCGGCGCGCGGCCATGAGGTTCACGTCTTCCTCCCTGCCGCGGAGCAGTTCAACGCCCCGCGCGAGGTGGCGGGAGTGCATTACCACCCGCTGCCACTGCCGCCAGCGGGAACCGCTCTTGAGACCGCCCGCGCGTTCAGCCGGGCGGCCGACGAACGGCTGCGCGAACTGCCGCCCTTCGATCTCGTCCATCTTCACGAGTGGCTGACCGGTGTGGGCCGCCGGCGCACGGGCTGTCCGACGGTGCTGTCGCTGACGTCGGTCGAGGCGACACGACGCAACGGTTGTGGCCCCACTCCGCTGTCACTGGCAATTCAGGAGGCAGAGCGGTCGGTCGGTCGGGTGGCGGATTGCATTCTCACGCCCGAATGGTTGCGGCAACAAGCGGCCGCAGAGCTGGGCGTCGAGGGGGCACGCGTCCGGGCCTTCCCGATGGAGGGCCGGCTGCCTAATGAGTGGGAGTGTCCTCTTGACCCCGGCCGCGTAAAAATGGACATTGGTTTTGGGCCAGTCGACCGCTTGTTGCTCTACGTCGGCCCCCTGGAGCACGCGGCGGGCGTTGACCTGCTGATCGAGGCGTTGCCGACGCTGCTGTCACGCGCGGGGAACCTGCGGCTGGCCTTCGCCGGCGCCGGCAACATGCACAATCCGCTCCAGCAGCGCGCCCATCAACTCGGCGTGGCTCATGCGGTGCGGCTTTTGGGGCATGTCGAGGGACCGCTGCTGCCGCGGCTGCTGCGCTCGGCGGAAGCGCTGGTGCTGCCGTCGCGCTGGCGGGTGCCGCTCGACGACGCGGTCATCGACCTGGCGCGCCGCGCTGGCCGGCCGGTGATCACGACCCACGGCGGGCCATCTCACCTCGTCCGCCATGAGGAGAATGGTATCCTCACCTATGACAATCCTGGCTCGATGGTCTGGGCCGTGGATCGCATCCTGGGCGACCCCGCCCACGCCGAGCGCATGGGACAGAAGGGCCGTCGTGCCGATGAATCCGCGGTCGTCTGGAGCGAAGTGTCACGCTATTACCTGGAGATTTGCGGGGCCGAGTTCCCCGAGTTGACCGAATCACGCTGGTAAGGATCCTCTCCGCCTGGGCGAGCCGGGAGCGTGAGCGACCGGAGAAAGTTCACTCCGGTCGCTCACGCTCCCGGCTCGCCACAGGCTGACACTGAAAACGGAGATTGTCATGTTGACCACACCCGGGAACGGACCCCAAACCGCCACCGAGCGCGAGGCCGCGGAAACCCGCACCGAAGACTCGTCGGAGAAGGCCGCTGCCCCGAGCAAGGAACGCGACGCGATCAAGCGGGCGACGCGCCGCCACAAGGCCATCGTCGAGACACCCGCCCCCAACGGGGCGGCGCCGCAGGACACGCGCCCCGTACTGGCGCTGCTCTGCTACGAAGGCCCCGACGGCCCGGTCGGTCATTACGTCCGCAACCTCGCCGCCCTCCTCGGCAAGCGGCAGCTTGCCGTTCACCTGTTCACGCGCAAGCCGTTTCCCCTCGACAGTACCGCTGTGTCGGTTCACGCCCTCGGCGAGACGGACGGCGCGCTGCTCGATCAGGTGCAGGAGTTCACCAACCGCGCCACCAAGGCTTTTTTGCAGGTATTCCAGGCCAGCCCGGCCCGCGTCACCCTCATGGGTTGCGAATGGTCCACCGTCGGCGCCCTGTCGGCGCTGCGCACCGCCCGCAAACTGGAAACCTTGTTGTCGCTGCACTCGCTGGAGCGGCAGCGCAGCGACCTGAGCAGCGATCTCAGCCGGCACATCGACGACGTTGAGCGCACCGGCTTGCGTGAAGCGAAGGCCGTGCTCGTTCACGATGGCAAGGCCGCCGACGCGGCGAAGACGACGCTGCCCGATTGCGCCGACCGGCTGCTGTCGGTGCCGACGCTGATCGATCTGGCATCGTTCAACACCGGCGTGGATGCGGGCGCCATCAAGGCGCGCTATCAGGTCGGCCCGATCGATCCAACGATCCTGTACGTCGGCGACCTGAGCGAGCGCTACGGCCCGGACCTGCTCGTCAAGGCCCTTCCCGGCGTGCTGCGCAACCACAAGCAGGCGCGGCTGATCCTCGTCGGCGATGGGCAACTGCAGTGGCCGGTGCGGGTCTATGCTCGCTACCTGCTCGTCGAACACGCGGTGCGTCTGCCCGGCAGTGTCGAGGGGCAGGCGATGAACGAACTGGTGCAGGCCGCCGACGTGGTGGTGCTGCCGAGTCGCGACACAACGCCGTGGTGGCCGTTCCAGGCCGCGTGGGCCGCTGGCCGCCCTGTCGTGGCCACGCACAAGGCCGCCCCCGGCGTCTTCGAGCACGAGCGCGACGGCGTGCTGGTTTATCCGAGCGAAAACAGCCTGGTCTGGGGCATTGAGCGCGTCCTCTACGATGAAAAATTGCGTCGCCGCCTCGCGGAGAACGGTCGCAGCAAACTTGAAGAGCGCTTCGGCTGGACGGCGGTCGCCGACCAGATCGAGGAGCTGATGGGCGTCGCCGCCACGAAGTGAGGAGCATCGAGTACAGAGTACCGAGTACGGAGTACCAGTGCAGCTTGTCCGTTTGATACTCCGTACTTCGTACTCGGTACCCTGTACCTCTCACATACCACTCACCCCCCTCACCTGAGACGCATCCATGCCAAAGGGTTATCTCCTGCTAGTCCTGCACGCGCATCTGCCCTACGTGCGCCACCCCGAATATGATCGCTTCCTCGAAGAGCGCTGGTTTTTCGAGGCCGTCACCGAAACCTATATTCCGCTCATCAAGTTCTTCGACAAACTCCGCGCCGAGGGGTCCAATTTCAAGTTGACCCTGTCGATCTCGCCGCCGCTGGCGAACATGATGGAAGATCCGCTCCTCCGGGAACGCATGGTCCGTCACCTCGACCTGTCCTTGCGCCTGGCAGAGAGCGAGTGCGAACGGACGAAGAACTGGCCCGACGTCAACTTCCTCGCCTGGATGTATCGCCGCCTCTTCGAGGAGGCCCGCGAAACCTTCGTCGAGCGCTGCGGCACGCGCCTGATCAATGCCTTCAGGGATTTTCAAGAGAGTGGAAATCTCGAATTGATGACCTGCGCCGGCACGCACGGTTACCTGCCGCTGCTGGGCGCCGAACCCGGCACGGTGCGCGCCCAGGTCTGGACGGCGGTTCAGGAGCACGAACGCATCTTCGGCACCCGGCCGAAAGGCATGTGGGTGCCGGAGTGTGCCTTCTACCCCGGCCTCGACAATTACCTGGCCGAAGCGGGGATTCGCTATTTCTTTGTCGATGCTCACGGCATCGACCACGCCGAACCGCGGCCGCTCTTTGGCGTCAGCGCCCCGCTGTACTGCCCCTCCGGCGTCGCGGCGTTTGGCCGTCACCCAATGACGTCCAAGCTGGTCTGGAGCACGAGCGTCGGCTATCCCGCGGATCACAATTATCGCGAATACTACCGCGACATCGGCTTTGAACTCGACCAGCACTATCTCGAACCCTTTCAGTACGCCGCCGGCATCCGCACCCATACGGGCATCA
>DASPXY010000798.1:0-2438 GCA_035637055.1 Gemmataceae bacterium
GTAAAGTTTCCGGCCGAACGTGCGCTCGATGTTGGCCCGCTCGAAACTCGACAAGGTCTCCGAGGCGGTGAACACGCCGCGCACGAAGTCAAATTGCTCGCGCTGGGGCAGGGCGTATTCGGCCAGGACGTGGAGGGAAGAGACGTAGCCGCGGAGGTACTGCGGCCGGAAACGGAGCAACGCCTCGAGATAGCCTTGGGCGTTGGACGGCTTGAGATGATAGGCCGACATGTAAAGGGTGTTCTGCCACCAGTTGTAGACCCAGAGCGGGCCGTCGGGTCTGTCGGGCACATAACTGCGAATGGCGGCATAGGGCGCGCGAAAGTGGTAGCCCGCCTTGGCCCAATGCCGGAACATGCAGGCGTAATCGAAGGCCACATACCACTCGTTCAGGCGCATCGTCATCGGCTGGCCGGTCGTGCCGCTGGTATGGGCCACCACGCTGCCGCGCGCAAAGCGCGGATCCTGGATCTGCTGGAAATGGGCCCGCACGTCCTCCTTGGTGAGCACGGGCAGGCCCGCCAGATCGGCGACGGACCGGAAATCCCGTTCTGGATCGAAGCCCGCCTGGCGAAAGCGCTCGCGATAAAACGGAATTCCCTCCTGCGCCCGCAGCAGCGTGCGCTTGAGCTTTTCGAAGATCCAGGCGCGACGCTGTTCCCGCGGCCAGGCCTGCATCGGGGCCAGGAACCGGCGGCAAAGCCAGTAGCCATGCAGACGGGCCAGCGGGCGGATCTGTTTTTTATGCATGGCGGTAGACTTCGCGCAGCGATTTGCGGCCAACGCCGAACTTCCAATTGCGGTAGCGACGATAACATTGTTTGGCTGCCGGCAGGAGTATCTTCGGCAAGGCGACGTAGGGCTTAATCCGGTAATAAAGCGGCGCGTAGACCCGCTCGCCGTCCTGCTCGCGCTGCCGCTTGCCGAGTATCTGGAACGGGGCGCGCCGTTCGAACATGCGCTGGAGGCTCGAGCGCAGATCGCCTTGCCACGCGATGACGTTGAGGCACTCGCCCAGATCGCTCTCATAATGCGCGTCGCTGCCGCCGAAGGGAGCCAACCGGGTGGCCAGGAGCTCGTGCGCGCGCCGGTTCTCGGCGCAGGAACATTTGGCGTTGAACAGTTCGAAGCCGGCCACCTGGTTGTCGAACAGGCGCAACCGATCCAGACCGTCACGAAACAAGCCGTCCTTGTTCCGGAACGGATGCGGAACAAGACACAAGCCGCCTTGCGCTGCGATTTCGCGGATCGCTCCTTCGGGTTCGGTTGACTCGAGGGGACGTTGCAGGAACAGCCCGATGAGATGACTGCCGTCCGACAACGTTTTTTCTTCGCCGGGGATGAACTGCAGCGGCACACCTCGCTTCTTGGCCAGCCGCTGAAACTCGGTCGCGCCCTCCATGGTGTCGTGGTCCGTGATGGCCAGCGCGTCCAGCCCGACTTTCCCGGCGGTGCGGACCAGGGAATCAAACGTCATCAGGCCATCCATCGAGTAGGTGGTGTGACAATGGAGTTCGAGGTGGAGCAGGCGGGCCGACATGACAGGCTCAGGATTGGCCGAAAGCGCCGGGCGCACTCGCTGGCCCGGGCCAGCCGCAGCCACAGAGATTGGTCGACGGGGGTTGCATCTAGCGGATTAGTCCGACGCGGCGAGCGTTTCGTTCAATTCATCGAGGGTCCACGTCTGCCAGGCGATGATTTGGCGGGCCAGCTCATCGCTGTGCAGGGCCGCCCCCGCCGGTGTTGGGTGGAGGTTGGTGTTGGCGAAATGCTCCCGGACCGGATGCACGCCAAGGGCGGGATCCTTGAGCACGGGGATCACGGCGGCAACCTCGCGCAGGAACCGCGCATGGATTTTTCTCAGTCGGCCGGCATCGGCTGGCGGGCAATAGTACCATGGCAAGGCATAGGCGACGCGGATGCCGCGCTGGGCGCACGATTGGCGCACGGTGACCAGCCAGGCCTGTCCTTCCTGCGACAGAGGTCTTTCCGCCAGCGACGGGTTCGGGAACGCTCGTGTCATCGAGGTCTCGTGCCAGCCGCTCGGATGAAAATCCTGCGGTTGATAGGCGAACATCGGCCGGCGCAGGAGCAGTTTGCCCGTCAAGGTGAAGACGTGGTAGGCGCCCGGACGCAGATCCAGCAGGGATTTGAGCCACGGACAGGGTGCCCGCTCGGGCAGGAGTGCGGGCAAACCGGCGGCGAGGCTAATCTGAACGCCCAGGTCAGGCACCTCGAGCGAGCCGCCCAATAACGGCGGTTCCAAGGCCAGGATCAGCGTGTCACCGGGACGCGACTCGCTCATCGCGAAACGGACCAGCACCTTCGCCCCCAGGCCCGCCGCCAGCCCCATGTTCAACACGGGGATGCCGTCCCGCTGCAAAATGCGGCCGCCGTCCACGGAGGTGGCACAGCTGGATCCGCCGGCGACAACGACT
>DASPXY010000799.1:0-4804 GCA_035637055.1 Gemmataceae bacterium
GATCGCCTGCAGGCCGTTGTAGAGCCGGGCCGCGACGGCGTGGATGTGATCGTAGAAGCCCGGGGCGCGGTAGGCGGTGACCGCGGCGAGGCCGGCGGCGACGGCGACCGGATGGCCGTTGTAGGTGCCGCTGTGCTGACAGTCGCCTGTCGGCATCAAGCGTTCCATGATGTCGCGACGGCCGCCGAAAACGCTCAGCGGAAAACCGCCGCCGACCGCTTTCCCGAGCGTGCAGAGATCCGGCGTCACACCGAGGTATTCCTGCGCCCCGCCGGGCGCCATGCGGAAGGCGCTCAGCACCTCGTCGAAGATCAGCAGCACGCCGTGGGCCGCGGTGAGCCGTCGCAGCACTTCCAGGAACTCCGGCGTCGGCAGCACACAGCCGGCGTTGTAGTAGATCGGCTCGCAGATCACCGCGGCGAGTTCGTGGGCGTGCGTGCGGAACGCTTCCTCCAGCAGATCGGGGCGGTTGTACGGCGTGACGATCAGGTTCTGAGCGAGCCCCGCCGGCAGGCCGGCCGAGCCGGGGTACACCGCCGGGCTGCTCTCGGGGCCGAGGCGATCCGCCGGCGTGCAGATGGCGTACATTACCTGGTCGTGATATCCGTGAAAATTGCCCTCGAACTTGAGCAGTTTCGAGCGGCCCGTGAAGGCCCGCGCCAGCCGCAGGCAGTGCAGGGTCGCCTCGGTGCCCGAGCCGGTGAAACGCACGCGTTCGTAGCAGGGGATGGTGTCGCAGAGCAGTTTGGCCAGTTCGGTGTGCAACTCGTTCTCGTAGGAGCAGGCAGAGCCGCGGGCCAGCATGCGCTCAACCGCCGCCCGCACCCGCGCATCGCCATGACCCAGCAAGGTCGCGCCGTGACTGCAGCACAGGTCGAGGTACTCCTTCCCGTCCAGATCCCAGACGCGGCAGCCCTCCGCCCGGTCGAACAGCATCGCGTGGCCGACTGCCCGATTGAGCCGTGTCGAGGCGGACACGCCGCCGGCCAGGTACTTGCACGCCTCCTGATACTGTTCCTCGACGCGGCTCATGAGTGGCCCTCCTGGCTGGCCGCCGCCTGCGCCTCCGCCAGGCGCTCCAGACCGGCGCCGACGGGGACATTGATGAACAGGCAGAACAGCATCTCGTCGCCGGTATTGCGGAGTTCGTGGCGAGCGCCGGGGGCGATGTAAACGACGTCCTCGGCCGCGACGGGGTGGGGAGTGTCGTTGAGGAAGAAGGTGCCGCGGCCGCGCAGGATGACGACCAACTCCTCGGCATCGGGATGGACGTGCAGTTCCGCGACGTGGCGGCCGCCGGGCGGAATCGTCATGTGGTGAACGAATTGCACGGTCTGCAAACAGGTCCGCTCCGGCGGCGCCTCGGTCTCGAACAGCCGGCGCACCGGCGCGGGGCGCTGGCTGCGCTCGACCCAGCCGCCGCGCTCGTCGGGGACCAGGTAGCGAATGACCCGGTGCGGATTGTTGAACAGCAGGCTCTGGACGTTGCCGTAGGCTTGCGTTTTCCAGTTCGCGACACTCATACGCTCTCCCTTCACCACGGGCGGCAAAGGGCAGCGTATGCGTGGCGCCGCAGTTTCGCAAGGAGCCGCTTGCTCAATACTCGAAGTGGACCCGGATGCTGCCAATCCACACCGGGCCGCGGTCGCGGTTGTACGCGGGATGGTTGACCGCCTGGGTGTCGAGCGTGACGTTGATGCCCTTGCGGACTTCGTAGTTGTAGTACGTCTCGAAGATTTCCTCCGGCCCGTAACGCAGCTTGCCGTCGCCGATGATGAAGTCGAGACCCCCCGCCGCCAGGTAATCGCGGTGCGGCGACGCCAGACCACCGCACGCCACGGCGACCCCGACCATGTCGTTCGGCCGGCACCAGCAGCGGCCTTTTAGCGCCAGCCCGAGTTCCGCCAGTTCATCCATCGCCGTGAACGCCCAGGCTTCGGTGCGGCCGTCGGCCCAGCCCAGGCGGGCGAAGACGCCGAGATCCTTCGTCACCTCCTGGTCCCAACTCAGGCCGAAGCCGTATTTGAGGCGGTAAGCGCGCGTCGCAGTGACATCGGGGCCCTGCGGCATCAGCGCCAGCGCCTCGCGGTAGTTGCCCATGTGGGCGTGGTTGAGGAACGCCATGAGACGGAGGCTGCCGGGGTGTTCGTTGATCTTCCAGCGCCTTTCCCACTCCAGTACGTGGCCGTTGGCCTTGAGAATGTGCGGGTCGAGTGGGGCGCCGTTGGCGAAGGACGGCTCGGCCAGGACGGCGTAGGTCAGCGTCCACCACTTGGTGTTGTAATCCAGGGCGATGCCGTACGTGTAGCCGCGCACGTTGGCGGGGTAGTCCCAGGCGCCGTTGTAGATGAGCGACCAGGGGAGGAACTGCTTGCGTGGATCGTGGCTGTAGTCGTTATCGTCCGCGAAGTCGGTGGCGGCGAACTTGCCGACGTTCAGGGTCAGGCGATGGACCGGCCGCTGGCCGGCGATCTCGTTGGCGCCGTCCTTGACGGTTTCCATCTCATCGCCCAGGCCCCAGGTCTCGCGCAGGTAGAAACGGGCAAAGTACGGCGTCGGCGTCGGCGTGCCGGCGCGGGTGATCTCGCCGTTGGGGAACCCGGCGATCCCGGAGGAACCGCTGAAGCCGCGACCGCCCGCGAGTTCGGGGTTGAAGATCAGTTCGCCGCCCTCCCACAAGCGCAGGTCGAGGAACAGCGTGCTGGTCAGCGACGTGGCATCGCCCTCGCCTGGTTGCAGACTGTTGGGCCCGAGGTAGGGCGAGTTGAAGCGATTGTGAATCTGTGTGACAACCGTGGTCTGGAAGTGGGCGCTATACCAGGCGTCTGCCGGTTCCTTTTCCTTCTCTTTTTCCTTCGCGCCGTTCTCCTTGGCTTTTTCCGCGCCGTTCTCTTTGTCCTTTTCGGCGCCGTTCTCCTTCTCTGTCTTGCCGTTCTTGTCCTTCACGCCCTCGCCGACGGACTTCCCACCCTGCCCCTCTTTACCGTTGTCTTTCTCCTTGGCCTTCTCATTGTTGCTGTTCTTGTCTTTCTCCTTCTCCCTGTCTTCCTCGCGCTTGTGGTCAGGCGAGCAGAGGCAGCGGAAGTAAGCACAAAGGGCCTGAGGGACGGTGCGCGGCCTGTGCGGCTTCGGCGTGGCCTCGCTGTTCTCGTCGGCCTTCGCGGAGGCGGCGGGTGGCGACTCGCAAGGGCATCCCAGGACGGCGCGGGCCACTCCGGGAGCAGGCGCACTTTCCGGCGCTGACGGCAGAACGTCGGTCGTGGCGCAGCCGGCCAGCGCGAGCGCGAGGGCGAGGAGCACCCCGCGTACTGCAAGCCAGCAAACACCTCTTTTGCCTGCCCTCCCCATGTCCGCCCTCTTGACGTGCCACGATCCCGCCGAATGGCGCTGCTGACGTGCGCTTGCCGGGTCAGGCCGAGGAACTTGCGCGGCGGCCTGCGGCAACGTCTGAACTTTATCGGCTGTATCGGTTGTAGGGATTTGCTGATTCGCGCAACCTGCGACCATTTTTCCACGAGTCGGCATCGCTCCGAGTCAGCTTTTTGCCGGGGGCGTCCTCCCCCGTACAATGCCTTCGATTCCCGCTCGCCGTACGCGCGACTGGGAGAGCTTGGAGACACCGGCTTTGCAATACTTCTTCTTCCACCTGATGCCCTGGCCCTATCTGCCCGACGATTTCGATCAGAAATACGACTCGGCCTGGATCTGGTTGCCCAACAGCCTCTACGACCCCGTCAAGGGCCACGACCTCTATCGCGAGTACATCAACACCCTCGCCTACGCGGATGAACTGGGCTTCGATGGCGTCTGCGTCAACGAGCATCATCAGAACGCCTACGGCTTGATGCCCTCGCCGAACGTCATCGCCGGCGCCCTCACTCAGCGTACGAAGACTTGCAAGATCGCTGTCATCGGTAATGCGCTGCCGCTGTACAATCCGCCGCTGCGCGTCGCCGAGGAATTCGCCATGCTCGACGTCATGAGCGGCGGCCGCCTGGTCGCGGGCATGGTGATCGGCGGCGGTGTCGAGTATTTCACCTATCGCGTCAACCCGACGTACGCCCGCGAACGCTTCCGCGAGGCGCTCGACCTGATCGTCAAGGCATGGACGCAGCCGGGGCCGTTCCTGTGGCACTCGAAGCACTACCATTTTCCCTACGTCAACCCGTGGCCCCGGCCGCTGCAGCAACCGCACCCGCCGATCTGGATCCCCGGCGTCGGCAGCCTGGAGACGATCGAGTTCGTCGCCCAGCGCCGCTACGCCTACATGGGCGTGCCGTACTTCCACATCGACGTCTTCCGCCGCGTCTTCGCCCAGTTCCGCGAGGCGTGCGACAGGGCCGGCTACACCGCGAAGCCCGAACAGATGGGTTGGGGCGTGCCGATCTACGTCGCCGAGACGGACAGGCAAGCCCGGGAGGAGTTCGAGCCGGCGTTCTGGTACTTCACGCGCAATCTGCTCAAGGGCATCGGGCTGGCGCCGCCAGGCTACACGTCGGCGAAGTCGGCGGCGGCGATCGTCAAGAATCAGAAGTATTTCCTGGCGGCCCAGGAGACGTGGGACGACATCGAGAAAGGCGTGTTCGCGATCGTCGGCAGTCCCGCGACGGTGCGGCAGAAGCTGGAGCATTATCAAAAGGAATTGGGCGTCGGCGTCGTGCTGACGGGTTGCCAGACCGGGACGGCGGGACATGAGCTGTCGCGCAAGAGCATGGAGTTGCTGGCGAAGGAGGTGCTGCCGTACACGCGCGGAGCAGCCAAAGCGTCCGCACCGTAGCGCCAAGCGGCCCGCTTGGCGCTACGA